>USQV01000119.1 GCA_900556965.1 uncultured Clostridium sp. | reverse complement strand
ATGTCAATTCCGGATCCTTGTGGATCCGAGAATTATGTTTAGTCGAGTCCGGCATAAATGTGCGCGCATTCCATTTGCCTGCCGGCCCCATTTTTATATATACCTGATCAGGCGCTACACGCCTCGTCTTTCGTTTTTATAAAACGCTTCGTGATGTCTTTTGCTGATTGGTATCTTTTATGATACAAAGTATACAGGAAGAATGTGACGGAAGTATGGAGAAACTCTAAAAGGAAAATAAAATAAGTGTTTATATTTTCTTTAGAATGTATATTCAAAATTCAAATTTATAATACTTTAATAAATGGACAAGCGGCTGATAGTTTAGTATAATGGAGGTATGTGCAAAAAAAGAAAGGAAGTAAGATTTTGCGTCGTCAAAAGAGTGGATTGGAAAACCTTGTACTGCTGACACAGCTGGGATTAAATGTGATAACTGCGGTGTTTTTATGTGTCGCTGCGGGAAGCTGGCTGGACAGACGGTTTGGAACAAGTCTGCTGCTTCCTTTTCTTATCCTGGGGATCCTTTCCGGAGGAGCCAGTGCTTACAAGATGGCAAAAAGAAACATAGACCGCGAAGAAGAAGAAGCCAAGAAGGAAAAAGAAGAAAAAGAAAATGAATGGAAGAAGCGGTACGGAACCGGCGATGGTGCCGGAAGAAATAAGAGGAAAGGGTGGTAACCGCAATGAGTGAGCAGATAAAAAAACAGGTTTTCGAGATGTCTGTTGGTTTGCTGATTCATAATGGGGCCCTTTTTTTGATTGCTCTTATCTGGTTCCGGAGACTTCCTGTTTTTCTTGGGATCCTTGTGGGCATGCTCACAGCGGTCGGTCTTCTTATCAGTATGGCCCGTTCTACAGAGTTGTGTGTGGAGGCGGCAGATGAGGATTTTGCAAAGAGAAAGATGACGATCCATGCGGTTTTAAGAAGTCTGGCGGTCTTTGCCGTCGTTGCCGTCTTATGGAAGCTTGGAATTGTGGATCTTCTGGCGCTGATCTTGGGGATACTGGGACTAAAGACGGGTGCATATCTTTACCCGGCTGTGCACAAAATTTTTAACTGAATCTCGGTTATGAGCAAGCAGCAAAGCGGATCACAGATATCTGCTTGCCAGAAAAGATCCGCAGGTTTTTCCGGGAGAAAAGTATGAAAGAAAGGAGGATGAAAAAATGGGTGGTGGCGAAGCAGATTTTATGATACACGGTGTCTTGAAATATCATCTGTTCGGTCAGGAGCTCTGGATTACTACAACCACGATCGGAATGACGATCATCACTCTGGTGCTTCTTATTTTGGCCTTTGCCGCGAATCGCGCGATGAAAAAGGCCTCGGAAGTACCCGGAACCTTCCAGAACATCATCGAACTGGGAGTCGAGATGCTGGAAAAGATGACACAGGGAATCTTAGGACCGGCAGCCCCACGGTTTGCCAACTATATAGGAACGATATTCCTGTTTATCCTGTTCTGTAATCTGAGCGGATTATTCGGATTAAGGACAGTAACTGCTGATTTTGGCGTGACCTTTCTTTTAGGACTTGTTACGTTTGCCATCGTGCAGTATCAGGGAATCAAAAACCATGGCGTCGGACATTTTACCGGCTTATTCAAGCCTTTGCCGGTGCTTTTCCCGATCAACGTGATCGGAGAATTTGCCAATCCGATCTCCATCTCGCTCCGTCTGTTTGCAAACATGCTCTCCGGTGTTATCATTCTCGGACTTTGGTACGGAATGATGCCGATCCTTGTAAAGATCGGTATTCCGGCAGCATTGCATGTATATTGTGATCTGTTTTCCGGATGCATCCAGACGTATGTATTCTGCATGCTGACCATGGTATATGTAAACGATAAGATGTAAGTTTATATCCAGATTTTAAATTTCAGGAGGTTATATTTATGAACATTTCAGGACAGGACTTTATTTATGGATGTTCCGCAATTGGTGCCGGACTGGCAATGATCGCAGGTATCGGACCTGGTGTTGGACAGGGTATCGCAGCCGGACACGGTGCTGCAGCAGTAGGACGTAATCCGGGAGCAAAATCTGACATTACTTCCACAATGCTTCTCGGACAGGCAGTTGCCGAGACAACCGGTCTTTACGGCCTCGTAGTCGCCATCATTCTTATGTTCGTTAAGCCGTTCAACTAAGTTTACCGGCTTTCCAGCGAGCATAGAAGAAAAGGAGGCGAGATGTAACCTTGGAACGGTTAATAAATTTTGACCCTCAATGGATCAGTGACGTGGTGATCACAGGTATTAATATTTTTATCCTGTTCTTCGCTATGTCGTACCTTCTGTTTAACCCGGCCAGAGATTTCCTGGAAAAGAGAAGACAGAAGATCGCCGGCGATCTGGAAACTGCCAGATCCAGCAAAGAGAGCGCCGTTGCATTGAAGGCAGAGTATGAAGAAAAATTAAAAACGATCGATAAAGAAGCGGAAGCGATCCTTGATGAAGCCAGAAAACAGGCGAAAAAGCAGGAGGCTGAGATTCTTGAAGAAGCAAGGAACGAGGCAAACCGTATCATCGAGCGGGCAAACCGTGAGATCGACCTTGAGAAGAAGAAAGCTTTGGAGGATGTGAAGACAGAGATCGTTTCCATCGCATCCCTTATGGCTGAAAAAGCGGTTGCCGCTTCCATGGATATCAATATCCAGGATTCCCTGATCGAAGAAACCTTAAAGGAAATGGGTGAGAGCACATGGCAAAGCTAGTTTCTAAGGTATACGGAGATGCACTGTATGAAGAAGCTATGGAAAAAAATGTTCTCTCAGACTGGTTTGACGAGGTTCAGGCCTTAGAGGTCATTTTCCGCGAAAATTCCGATCTGGTGCAGTTTCTGAACCACCCACAGATCATAAAAGAAGAAAAGATCAAGGTCATGGAGAATGTTTTCTCCGGAAAGATCTCGGATGGTCTGATGGGATTTCTGGTGATCGTAATCGAAAAGGGCCGCCAGAATGATATCCTTCCGATCTGTGATTATTTTATAGAGCGGGTAAAGGAATATAAAAAGATTGGTATAGTGAAGGTCACCAGTGCCGTTTCTCTTTCCGATGAGCAGAAAGCAAGGATCGAGAAAAGAGTGCTGGAGACAACAGCTTACGTCAGCCTGGAAACCTCCTATACGGTGGATCCGTCCCTTCTGGGCGGACTTGTGATCCGTATCGGTGACCGGGTCGTGGACAGCAGTGTAAAGACCCATCTTGAGGAGCTTAAGCGTGATCTGCTGAAGCTTAAGATGGCGTGATCCTGCAGTCTGTATATTTGAAAAAGAAAGAAGGTGCAAACCTCAAATGAATTTGAGACCAGAAGAAATCAGCTCGGTTATCAAAGAGCAGATCGAAAGATATTCGACCAAACTGGAAGTTTCTGATGTGGGAACGGTTATTCAGGTTGCAGATGGTATTGCACGTATCCATGGTCTTGAAAATGCCATGCAGGGAGAGCTTTTAGAGTTCCCGGGAGAGATCTACGGCATGGTTTTAAACCTGGAGGAGGATAACGTTGGTGCGGTTCTTCTCGGCGATACTTCCAGTATCAGTGAGGGCGATACGGTAAAGACTACAGGACGTGTGGTAGAGGTTCCGGTGGGCGATGCCCTTACGGGTCGTGTTGTCAATGCACTGGGACAGCCTATTGACGGAAAAGGGCCGATCCTTACCGATAAATTCCGTCAGATCGAGCGTGTAGCTCACGGTGTTATCGAGAGAAAATCGGTTGATACACCATTACAGACAGGTATTAAGGCGATCGATGCCATGATCCCGATCGGACGCGGCCAGCGAGAGCTTATCATCGGTGACCGTCAGACCGGTAAAACGGCAATTGCCATCGATACGATCATTAATCAGAAGGGACAGGGAGTACACTGTATCTATGTTGCCATCGGCCAGAAGGCATCAACGGTAGCTACGATCGTGAAGACTCTGGAGGAGTTTGGAGCTATGGATTACACCACGCTGGTAGTGTCTACCGCTTCCGACCTTGCCCCGTTACAGTATATTGCTCCGTATTCCGGATGTGCGATCGGAGAAGAATGGATGGAGAAGGGCGAAGACGTTCTCGTGGTATACGATGACTTGAGTAAGCATGCAGCCGCATACCGTACCCTCTCCCTGCTTTTAAAGAGACCGCCGGGACGTGAGGCATATCCGGGTGATGTTTTCTATCTGCATTCCAGACTGCTGGAGCGTGCCTCCAAGCTGTCAGATGACCTGGGCGGCGGCTCCCTTACCGCACTTCCGATCATCGAAACGCAGGCAGGAGACGTATCCGCGTATATTCCTACCAACGTTATTTCCATCACAGACGGACAGATCTATCTGGAGACAGAGATGTTCAACTCCG
>USQV01000118.1 GCA_900556965.1 uncultured Clostridium sp. | reverse complement strand
GCTGTTGAGACCGGGACGTTTTGACCGCCGTGTTATTGTGGATAAGCCGGATCTTAAGGGACGTATCAATATCCTAAAGGTACACTCCAAGGATGTCCGTCTGGATGAGACGGTGGATTTTGAGGAAATCGCACTGGCAACCTCCGGTGCGGTAGGAGCCGACCTTGCAAATATGATGAACGAAGCGGCGATCAATGCAGTCAAGCATGGCCGGCAGGCAGTTTGCCAGTCCGATCTTTTTGAGGCGGTGGAGCTTGTCCTTGTAGGAAAAGAAAAGAAGGACAGAATTTTAAGTAAAGAAGAAAGACGTATCGTTTCTTATCATGAAGTAGGCCATGCCCTTGTGACTGCACTTCAAAAAGATGCAGAACCGGTACAGAAAATAACGATCGTACCTCGTACCATGGGAGCCTTAGGATATGTAATGCAGGTGCCGGAGGAGGAGAAGTTTTTAAACACGAAAAAGGAACTGGAGGCCATGCTGGTCGTTTCGCTTGCCGGCCGTGCTGCCGAGGAGCTGGTATTTGACACAGTGACGACGGGTGCTTCCAATGACATTGAGCAGGCAACGCGGATTGCCCGTGCAATGGTGACCCAGTATGGTATGTCTGAGAAATTTGGCCTTATGGGTCTGGCAACTCAGGAGAACCAGTATCTGACCGGAAGAACGGTACTAAACTGCGGAGAAGCAACGGCTGCCGAGATCGATACGGAAGTAATGCGGATGCTGAAGGAAGCTTACGCACAGGCAAAGCAGCTTCTTTTGGAAAATCGGGAGGCCCTCGATCATATCGCTGCTTTCCTGATCGAAAAGGAAACGATCACCGGAAAAGAATTTATGAAGATATTCCGTCAGGTGAAAGGCCTTCCGGAGAATGAGACAGAAGCTTCCCAGAATCCGGAACAGAGCCAGAAGACGGAAACTCCACAGAATCCGGAGCAGAGCCAGAAGACGGAAACTCCACAAACTCCACAAAATTCGGAACACCAGTCAGAAATAGTATAATCATGCGCCGGATACTATGTGCGTTCGACTTGATCACAGGATGTGTTTCAAAAGAAATGCATCCTGTTTTTCACACAAATATGTTCATGTGCAAACAGCGAGAACGGATCACAAATGTCCGTTTTACAAGGAGGGAATATCTTGAGAAAAGTGTATTCTGCAGCATTAGCCGTCATTTTTGAAAGCGTACTTCTTTGCAATCAGGTTTACGGTGCTTCCGGACTGGGGATGTATGTAAATGATACTTCAGCATCTGAGCAATGGGCCCTGTATAATGACGGGACATTTTCTATCGAAGATGAAAAGAACCGTTATCCGGTATACGAGGATCCCTTTGGCGATCCGGCCAAGCCGGGAGAATGGAGACAAAATGAGGAGACGGAATTACCGATCGGCCCCGGCTACAGCAATGAGGATTCTGTAAAGGATAACGGGACCGGCGGAGGGCAGGAGGGGAAAACCGGAAGCAATCCGATCAGTGAACAGGAAAAGAAAGATCTTCTCGGGGTTCTTGTGCAGGTGGGTAAGATCCGGGCAGCAGCCGGGATCGACATTAATCTTAAACATGCATGGGAAAAATACGGAAACGGAAGCCATGATACGATCGTAGCCATGATTGATACGGGAATCGATATCGGACATGAGGATCTTTCCGATGCGATCTGGGTCAATACCGGTGAGATCCCGGGAAATGGTATCGATGACGATGGAAATGGATACATAGACGATGTGAATGGCTGGAATTTTTATCACAATAACAATCAGGTTTTTTATGGAGAAGAAGACAGTCACGGAACGCACAGTACAGGAACGATCCGTGCAAAGACAGGAAATGGACTTGGGATTGCAGGTATCATACCCGAAAATCGAGTGCGGGTCATGCCGGTGAAGGCCCTTGGTGGAGAGAACGGCGACGGCGGCACGGCAGGTTTGATCCGCGCGATCCGCTACGCTGAGGACAACGGAGCGATGATCTGTAACCTGAGCTTAACGTCAACAGCGAATGACAGGGCGTTGTATCTTGCAATGAAGAATTCTTCCATGCTGTTTGTAGTTGCGGCAGGAAACGGAGATGCGGATACGGGCGTCGGTGTGAATATCGACGAGACGCCGTATTACCCGGCGGCTTATGATCTTGACAACGTCATTTCGGTCGCTAACCTAACGTGTGACGGTAAGCTGCATGTAAGCTCTAACTACGGAGAAAAGTCGGTGGATCTTGCAGCTCCGGGCAGCTATATCCTGAGCACCACCCCCGGAAATACCTACAGCTACATGTCAGGCACATCGATGGCTGCACCTATGGTAACAGGGGCGGCTGCTATGGTATATTCCTATTTTGATGGAATCGGGGTTTCTGACGTGAAGGAAATACTGCTGTCCACCGTGACGCCGCTTGAGAGTCTTTCCGGAAAGGTTTCCTCCGGAGGTCTTTTAAATGTGGGCGCTGCTCTGGATTATGATATCAGTACCCTCTCCAGAAGCGGATTTCAAAATGGAGGACATCGTCCGGAAAACGGAACAGAGCCATTTATGGAAGCCAGAACCAGAGAGACGGAGGAAGGACTCGTTCTTACCCTGAGGGTTGTGGATATCGATGGGGATCTGGATACACTCCTTTATGCCAAAGGAAATGTCACAAAAGAGCAGTTTGTTTCCGGTGAAGTGGGAGAGCCGTTTAAATTAAGGGCGAATGACACGGCCGCATTTATTATTAAGGGCGCAGGAGTTTACAATTTTTACGCGGCAGATAAAAACGGGAATGGAAATGTATATACCGTTAAATTTGCCAATATGAGCGAAGGGCCGGGTGCACTGGATTAGGAGGCCGGAAGGCATGAAAGACAAAAAGCTTACGAAGCTTGAAAAATACTGGGTTCTTTATGATGTGGGTAATTCTGCATTTGTTATGCTGGTTTCTGCGATCCTGCCACTTTATTTTGCATCCCTTGCAGAAGGAGCCGGTCTCTCTGAGGTAGATTATCTTGCCTACTGGGGATATGCGATTTCTGTGTCCACCATTATAACCGCAGTAGGCGGGCCGATCTTGGGAGCAATTGCGGATACAAAAAACTTCAAGAAAAAACTATTTGCAGCCAGTGTACTTCTGGGAACAGCCTTCTGTGCCATGCTGTGCATACCGCAGATGTGGGCGGCCTTTCTTGTGCTTTTTATCCTATCTAAGGCCTGCCATAATGCGAGCCTCGTATTTTATGATTCTATGCTTACGGATGTCACCACACAGGAGAGGTTTGACCGGGTATCTGCCAATGGATATGCGTGGGGATATATCGGCAGCTGTGTTCCCTTTCTGATCTCCATAATACTTATACTTGGACATGATCGGTTAGGGATACCGATGACGGCAGCAATGGCATGTGTATTCTTTTTAAATGCCGTCTGGTGGCTTGGAATGTCTGTTCCGATATTCTCTGCCTACCGGCAGAAATACTATGTGGATATGCCGGAACATCCGGTAAGAGAAAGTGGGAAACGTCTTTTCCATACCTTATCCGAGGTGGGAAAACAAAAAAAGGTGTTCCTGTTTCTGTTGTCCTTTTTCTTTTTCATCGATGGGGTATACACCGTGATCGATATGGCAGCGGTATATGGAAGTGCAGTAGGACTGGATTCATCCGGACTTCTTCTCGCCTTACTCCTTACTCAGATCGTGGCTTTTCCGTGTGCCCTTGTATTTTCCCGGTTCTCAGAAAGGTATAAAACAGAAAAGCTTCTGAGAGTGTGCATCATAGCGTACTTTTTCATCGCACTGTTTGCCATACAGATGGATCAACAGTGGAAATTCTGGCTTCTGGCCGTGCTGGTAGGAATGTTTATGGGGGCGATCCAAGCACTGTCCCGCTCTTATTTTGCAAAAATAATCCCGGCAGAAAAATCGGGAGAATATTTTGGGATTTATGACATTTGCGGAAAAGGGGCTTCTTTTATGGGCACCATCCTTGTCGGTGTTATCGCCCAGATCACCGGAAGGACGAGCTGCGGAGTCGGTGCGATCGCTGTGATGTTCCTGATCGGATATATGATATTTGATAAAGCAGAGAAGGCGTAAGAGATTAAATTTATGTAAACCTAAGGAGGCATAAAAAACCCCGGAAAAAAACCCCGGAAGCGAAGGATCATCAGTAAAGAGATCCGGCTTCCGGGGTTAGTTTATCTCAGTCGAACGTTCGACTTGAACTCAGTTTACAGCTATTTGATCACATGGATCCAGCCTTCCGGTGCCTCAATACGTCCCATCTGGATACCTGTCAGTGTCTCATACAGCTTCTTCGTCACAGAGCCCATCTCGTTCATGCCGCTGGGCAGGCAGATCTCCTTGCCGTGGTCAACAATCTTGCCCACAGGGGAG
>USQV01000117.1 GCA_900556965.1 uncultured Clostridium sp. | reverse complement strand
GGATATGTAAAGGGCTTTGAGGTGACCGGACGCGACCTTTCCGCTAAAAAGACGGTTTCCATCCGATATCCTTTAGGCTTTGAACGGATGATCCGGGAGGCAGTGAAAAATTTTGAACAGCGTGGGCTTTATGTGATCTTCTGCCGGGCTGCTGTGGGCAGCCTTAACCGAAATCCGGCGGGACGTGCCGGGTACTGCTCCTCCTCACCGAATAAGCAGTACGATTATGACCATAGATATGACTCTGCTCTTTTTATGGACAAGGCATTCCGTGACAGAAAGCTTGCTGTTTTAAAAACAGCCTACGAGGAGTACCGCAAAGAGGCGGCGGAATATGCGGGGCCGGCAGTCGTTGAAACCTTCGGTGAAGAAGGCTTTGCCCCCGTAAATAAAGCACAGGCATGGTCATTTACGGAAAAACAGCAGAAGCTTTATCTGGAATACAGAAACATGTCCATGCCGATCGTAAACCAGTATATTCCGGGGGATGAGACAAGCTTTACGATCATTGCATTTCCGGTGCCGTCCATCGGAGCCGATTTTGAGGAGATCTTTAAGGAAACGATCAAGATCAATACGCTGGATTATGAGAAATACAGGAAGCTTCAGCAGACACTGATCGATGTGCTGGATACCGCAGATCATGTCGAAGTCCTCGGGAGAGGAAATAACAGAACCCGTATGCATGTAGAGCTGATGAAGCTTACGGATCCGGATCGGCAGACAAGGTTTGAAAACTGCGTTGCAGACGTGAACATACCGGTCGGAGAGGTATTTACATCTCCGAAGCTTTCCGGAACAAACGGGCTTCTCAATGTGGAAAGTGTTTATATCGGGGATATCTGCTTTAAAAATCTCATGATGGAATTTAAGGATGGCTGGGTCGTTTCTGCCGCCTGCGACAATTTCTTAGAAAAGCTTTCCGATACATGTACGGAAACGGAAAAACAGGAGGCTCTGGAGGCAGGCAGAAAATTGGTGATCCAGGAGATCATGAACCAGCACGAGCGTCTTCCGCTGGGCGAATTTGCCATCGGAACCAACACAACGGCTTATGCGATGGCAGAAAGCTTTGGGATCATCGACCGGCTTCCGATCCTGATCGTGGAAAAGATGGGGCCGCATTTTGCGGTAGGAGACACCTGCTACAGCTGGTCGGAGGATACGCCTGTGTATAATCCGGACGGAAAAGAGATCATATCCAGAGATAACGAGGTATCCCTGCTCCGCAAGGAAGACCCGTCAAAGGCATACTTTGGTGTCCACACAGATATCACGATCCCATACCGAGAGCTGGGTGAGATCGCCGCTGTCGCCAAAGACGGAAGCAGAAAACTTATCATCGAGAATGGAAGATTTGTACTTCCGGGACTGGATGAGTTGAATCAGGCACTTGACGGAAAGTAAAAAAGCTAGTATTATGATTAATAAGAAATAACAAATATTTCCGATCAATTTATTAGAATTACTTATTAATAATCATTATATACGAAAAGGAGAGTTTACAATGGCTAAAGTAGGTATTGTAATGGGGAGCGATTCCGATATGCCGATCATGGCTCAGGCAGCCGGAATGCTGGAGGAGCTTGGCATTGACTTTGAGATGACAATTATTTCCGCACACAGAGAACCTGATATTTTCTTTAACTATGCGAAGACAGCAGAGGAGAGAGGCGTAAAGGTCATCATTGCAGGTGCCGGAAAGGCCGCACATCTTCCGGGAATGTGTGCAGCACTTTTCCCGATGCCGGTTATCGGTATTCCGATGAAAACATCAGATCTGGGCGGTGTAGATTCTCTCTATTCCATCGTGCAGATGCCATCCGGTATCCCGGTAGCTACCGTTGCAATAAACGGAGGAAAAAATGCCGGTATCCTTGCGGCAAAGATCCTTGCGGTATCTGATCCCGAGATTCTTGAAAAATTAAAGAATTATTCCGAAAAAATGAAGAATGAAGTCGTACAGAAGGCAGATAAATTAGATTCGATCGGATACAAAGAATACCTTGCATCCATGAAATAAGATCAGCTGAGCAGCAAATAAAAATGGCCGTCACATTTAGGAGGAAATTATGGATTACAAGAAATCTGGAGTAGATATTGAAGCAGGTTACAGATCAGTTGAGCTGATGAAGGAGCATGTAAAAAAGACCATGCGTGAGGAAGTCCTCGGAGGACTGGGTGGTTTCTCAGGCGCTTTCTCCCTCGCAAAGATCAAGGAGATGGAGGAGCCGGTACTCTTATCCGGAACAGATGGCTGCGGTACAAAGGTTAAGCTTGCTATCATTATGGATAAACACGACACCATCGGTATCGATGCAGTTGCCATGTGTGTAAACGATATTGCCTGTGCAGGAGGAGAGCCGTTATTCTTCTTAGACTATATTGCCTGCGGCAAAAACTATCCGGAGAAGATCGCGGATATCGTAAAAGGTGTAGCAGAGGGCTGCCTGCAGTCAGAAGCGGCTCTGATCGGCGGAGAAACAGCAGAGCATCCGGGGCTAATGCCGGAGGAGGATTACGATCTGGCAGGCTTTGCAGTAGGCGTATGCGATAAAAAAGACATGATCACGGGCGAGAGTCTGAAGGCCGGAGATGTTCTGATCGGTATGGCATCCACAGGCGTTCACAGCAATGGATTTTCTCTTGTCCGCAAGGTATTTGAAAATGAGCTCACAAAGGAAGGGCTTGATACATATTATGACGAGCTTGGAGGAACACTGGGCGAGGTTCTTCTGGCACCGACAAGGATCTATGTGAAGGCACTTAAGGCGGTTAAGAACGCCGGTGTGAAGATCCATGCATGCAGCCACATCACCGGCGGCGGATTTTACGAAAACGTTCCGCGTATGTTAAAGGACGGAGTACAGGCTGTGATCAAAAAAGACAGCTACCCGGTACCGCCGATCTTTGGCATGATGCAGAAGAAGGGCGATATCGACGAGAAGATCATGTACAATACATTTAATATGGGTGTCGGTATGGTCGTTGCTGTTGATGCCGCAGATGTGGAAAAAGCAATGGAGGCGATGAAGGCAGCCGGAGATATTCCGTATGTGATCGGTACGGTTGAGGCCGGTGAAAAGGGAGTGTCCTTATGTTAAGAGTCGGCGTGCTGGCTTCCGGAGGCGGAACCAATCTTCAGGCGATTCTTGATGCGATCGAAAGCGGTGGGATCACGAATGCCTCCGTGGAGTTCGTGATCAGCAATAATGCCGGTGCCTATGCCCTTGAGAGAGCCAAAAACCACGGTATTCCGACAGAGATTGTTTCCCCTAAGAGCTTTTCGGACAGAGCGGAGTTTAATCATGCCCTCGTAGAGCGGATCGATTCCTATAAACCGGATCTGATCGTTCTCGCCGGTTTTCTTGTAAAGGTCCCGGAGGAAATGATCGTAAAATACAGAAACCGGATCATCAACATCCATCCATCCCTGATCCCGTCCTTTTGCGGCGTGGGCTTTTATGGGCTTAAGGTTCATGAGGCTGCACTTAAGCGGGGCGTTAAGATCACGGGGGCAACCGTGCATTATGTGGACGAGGGAATGGATTCCGGCCCGATCCTCCTTCAGAAGGCGGTGGAGGTACTTCCGGGAGATACTCCCGAACTTTTGCAGCGCCGCGTTATGGAGCAGGCGGAGTGGATCATTCTGCCAAAGGCCATTGATATGATCGCAAATCACAGATTGTAGGATACGCAAGGAGGAAAGCACAGATGAAAATTTTGATTGTTGGCAGCGGCGGACGAGAGCATGCGATTGCATGGAAGATCGCACAGAGCAAAAGAGCAGAGAAGATATACTGTGCGCCGGGAAATGCAGGGATCTCTGCCATCGCAGAGTGCGTTCCCATCGGAGCAATGGAATTTGACAAGCTTGCTGCGTTTGCAAAAGAAAAAGAGATCGACCTGACGGTGATCGGAATGGACGATCCTCTCGTGGGCGGTATTGTCGATGTGTTCGAGGCAGAGGGACTTCGCGTATTCGGGCCAAGAAAAAATGCAGCAATTTTAGAGGGCTCCAAGGCATTTTCTAAGAATCTGATGAAAAAATATCATATCCCGACTGCGGCTTACGAAACCTTTACCGATCCGAAGAAGGCAATGGAGTATCTGAAGACGGCAAAGATGCCTATCGTTTTAAAGGCAGACGGTCTGGCTCTGGGAAAAGGCGTTCTGATCTGTCAGGATCTTAAGGAAGCGGAGGAAGGCGTAAAGGAGCTGATGCTGGACAAGAAATTCGGCTCTGCCGGAAATGAGATCGTGATCGAGGAATTTATGACGGGTCGCGAGGTTTCTGTACTTTCCTTTGTGGATGGAAACGTTGTAAAGATCATGAGCTCCGCTCAGGATCACAAGCGGGCTAAGGACGGCGATCAGGGCTTAAATACCGGC
>USQV01000116.1 GCA_900556965.1 uncultured Clostridium sp. | reverse complement strand
CCTTTGCCTTTGCTTTTGTCCGGATGGTGCTCAGTGCAAGAAAATAGGTTTCTCTCGAAACGATGGCCTCATGTGTTTCCGGAATGATCTCCCGAAGCTCACGCGGTATCTGCTTTGTGCGGTCACTTCCGATCTTTATCACATGAGATTTAAACAGCTCTGTATCTCCGGTATAGATCCGGTTCTCTAAAATGTTTTTCACTGAGCTCCATGTCCAGTCCGGGTAGACCTTATACCTGCTGCTCCGATAACGTGCAAGATGCCGGGAGGGGGTCGGCACCTTCTCCCGGTTTAAGAGCCGTGCGATTTCTGTCACGGTTTTTCCCTCTGCGGCAAGAGAAAAAATACGTCTCACCGTCGCAGCCGCCTCATCATCCACCACGATCGTATTCTTTTTCTCTCCCTTTTTATAGCCAAAGGGAGCTATGCCATAAACATATTCCCCCTTTCTCTTTTTCAGATCGACAGCACTCTTTATTTTTCCGGAAATATCCCGGCTATACAGCTCATTGATCAGGTTTCGGATCACAAGGTCAAGCCCTGCCGGAGCTTCCCCGTGTTCACCGCTGTCATAATGATCATTTATGGAAATAAAACGGACTCCGTGGGCCGGAAAGATGAACTCCAGATAATGACCTGCCTCAAGATAATTTCGTGCGAAACGAGAAAGATCGCGGACGATGATGGTTTTGACCATCCCCTGCTGCACAAGACCTAAAAGACGACGGATAGCCGGACGCTCCATACTCGTCCCGGAATATCCGTCATCGATAAATTCCTGAAACCCGTCCCCGAGCTCTTTGTGCTCACCGAGAAACTGCTCCACACACAGTCTTTGAGAGGCGATCGAGCAGCTTTCTGTCACATTGCCCGCAGCAACATCGCCGTCCTCTAAGGATAGGCGGAAATAGCAGGCATTGATCCTATTGTCCTGCATCTTTTATCTCCTCCTTGGATCGCCTCTCATGATCCAGCTCGATCTCGATATGCCTGTCCCTATACACATCGATCCTCTTTATAAGAAGCCCCACTGTTGTTTTGTCTATACAAAAAGTCCCCGGCGTCCCACCGTTGACCACAGCCCTTTGCTGTGGAGCTGCTGCATTTTTCATACTGTCCGTGATGGTGTCCTCGATGGCCTCCATGACCGTATCCTGCCGGATATAGTGGGAAGCACAGACTTCCCGCCCGCTTTCTATAAACCTGCTGCATTCATAATAAATATACGCACTGCGTTTTCCGTCCTTGTCTTTTCTTCCCATGCCCTTGCAGCCGCGCATCCTGCTCTTGCAGTCACCACAGTATACTTTTCCGCGGAGAATATCTCTGAAGTCCTTTTTGGGTGCCGCCTGCTCCTTATGATTTCTGCACCTTAAAGCTGCCATATTCATCACCTCCTGCACCCGCTCATAGAGCGTTCTCGATACGATCGGCCTGTGAGCATTTTCGATAATCCTCCATTCCTCTTTAAATCGCCGTGTTTTATCCATTCCCAGCTTATCTCCCTTGACCTTTCCGTGGACACGGTTGCCGATGTAAGCCTGATCTGTCAGGATCCTCCGAAGCGTACCGGGGACCCAGAGTGCATGCTCATATTTTTTTGCATCGGTAGTCCCTCGAATATAGCGGAGCCGTCCCGGACAGGGGATTCCCTCCGCATTCAAAAGCCGCGCGATCATATTAATGGCGGTACCTGCTGCTCTCATCTCATAAATGCGAACGACTACAGGCGCCGCCTCCTCATCAATGTCAAAGGTATTCTTTTCCGGATTTCTGATGTAACCGTAAGGGACGCTGCCGGAGGAGGGAAGATACGTTCCGTTGTCCATTCTTGCTGAGATACTGCTCCTGATCTTTTTCGAGATGTCCTTTACATAAAGATCGTTCATCATCATCCGAAACGGCATGAGCAGCGCCGCCGAATCACAATTCTCATCAAAGCTGTCATAATCGTCATTGATGCAGATCAGCCGGACTCCCATCATCGGAAAGATCTTTTCCACAAATTCCCCGGTCATAACAAAATGGCGGCCCAGCCGGGAGATATCCTTTACGATTACACAGTTGATCCGGCCGGAGTAAATATCCTTAAGCATCCGCTGAAATCCCGGACGATTGAAATTCATGCCTGTATATCCGTTATCCGCATAAAATTCTGCGGCGATCATATTTTCTTTATCCTTAAGATAATCCAGAGCAAGTTTTTTCTGATTTCCGATGGAGTTTAGTTCTTCCTTATCCTCATCCTCGATGGAAAGCCGCATATAGATCCCGGCAAACGTAAGAAAGGCTCCCGATTTCGATGCTTTGGTTCCTGTTTTAGCTTCCTCGTCTGCTTTTATAAATCTGCTTTTTCGTGCCATAGCGGCCCATCCTCCCGGTGGATCGGGCGGAGTATTTCCTGATGCTTAGAAAGCTCGTCCCGATAATTAAATTCAATGTGTATCGTCTTATCCTCAAAAACCGTTATCCTGTCGATAAAGGTCATCACAAGCTCGCGCGTGAGCTTTACCGAAGCCTGATGAGCCGCCAGCTGTTCGATCCACGAAAGCTTGCTTTTACTGTCTGCGATAACGTCATCCCGCTCCTTTTCCAGCCGGGCGGCCGCCGCCCCTGCCGTCTCGATCACCGCTGCTGCCTTTTTTCTCATCTCCTCATACTCATCCTTTTCGATCAGCCCCTCCTCCAATGCCTCATACAGCTTCATGCGAAAATTCTTCTGCCGGTCTATCTCCCTGTTTTTTTCCGCCAGCAAAAGCTCCATACGTTTTAATTTCACGGAAAGAACCTCCTTGTGATCCATCTCCTCTAACAGCTGCTTTATTTCGATCACGACCTCGATCTGATTTCTGATCGCCCTCATTACTGCGGCCTCTGTTTTTTCCACCGGAATGCTGTGGCTCGTGCAGCCGTCTCCTTTTTTGTAGGTGTGGCACACATAATAGGAAAACTTCTTCTTTCCTCTGGTGACACTCCTCTTTACCATGGATCTGCCGCAATCCGCACAGACCATCATTCCGGATAACGGATCGACGATCCCGGCTTTAGCAGTAACACGGGTATCTACGGAAAGGGCCTTTTTGACTGCATAAAAGGTAAAGGTATCTATGATCGCCTCATGATTGTCCTTTACCACGCTCCACTGTCCTTCCTCCCGTACCCGCATCTGCCTGATCTTATAATTTGGTGTTCCGCGCTTTCCTTGGATCAAAACACCGATATATACCGGATTCGTTAATATGCCGCGGATCGTGAATGCTCTCCATCCGCTTTTACCCGCCCCCTTTAAACCGGACTTGTAGTTTAATCCCAGACTTCTTTTATATTCTGACGGCGGCAGGATCGCTTCCCGGTTTAAATGTTCTGCGATCGCCTGATCGCCAAAGCCCTTAAGCTTTAACGCAAATATATTTCTTACGACCTCTGCCGCATACTCATCAATGATAAGCTTATGCTTATCGTCCGGATGCTTTTTGTAGCCATAACAGGCAAACGCTCCCAGGTACTCTCCCTGAGAGCGCTGAAGCCGGAATTGTTTTCTCAGCTTTTTAGAAAGCTCCCGGCAATAGGTTTCGTTCATTATGTTTTTGACCGGCACCAGAATATCATCTCCGGGCCTTTCATTTATGCTGTCCACATCATCATTGATCGCGATAAAGCGGATCCCCATAGAGGGAAATATCATCTCCAGATATTTCCCTGTTTCCACATACTCTCTGCCCAGTCGGGAGAGATCCTTCACGATAACGCAGTTCACACGCCCGCTGTTTACCGCCTCCATGACCTGCTGAAAGCCCGGCCGGTCATAATTCGTTCCCGTGTATCCGTCATCAAATGCTTCCTCTGCCAGCCTGATATTCGGATGTGCTTTTACATACTCCCGGATCAGGGCTCGCTGATTTGCGATACTGTCTGATTCGTGCTCCTTGCCATCATCCCGCGACAGGCGGTAATACGCGATTGCCTCATAGCTATCTTCCCCTGTCCGGGAACTCCGGCTTTTGTGTCCTTCTATCAATACGATCTTCCTTCCATATTGACGGCCAGAGCCTCCAATCGATCCTTCAGGCTGCCTCCCGTGTCGGAAAACCCAAGACTGACGACCATATCACCATCCAGATAGCAGTAGGGATCTCCGATCTGCTCCACATAGCTTTTCATCCTCTGCTCATACGGCAGCGAGGGATCGAGCTTCACCTCATTTAAACTGTGCAGCGTTGAGCGGTCCACCGACTGCAGCCTTGTCTTTTCAGATCCTGTCATCTGATCTGCCTCCTTTCCTGCACAGTTATTATGCCCATACAGACGGCGTTTATAATGTCAAGCGGATATAAAAAGATCTCATCCGTTGAGGAACTGCTTTGGTTCCTGCGGATGAGATCTTCTATATCTATACTAT
>USQV01000115.1 GCA_900556965.1 uncultured Clostridium sp. | reverse complement strand
GTGTATGGCAATATTGACGGGCAGGAGATACGGCAGCTCTATCCGCAGATTCTCCGTTTCACGGTGGATGGGGCGGAGGTGCTGATGAAGCATATCGGCGGTTATCCCGGCAACTACGACCCTTCCATCAAGGGTAGCATTCTGGTGCGTCCCCCAAAGCTGTTCATCAGCGGGCACTCGCATATACTGAAGGTGAAGTATGACAAGACGTTGGATGTACTCCACATCAATCCGGGCGCTGCGGGCATTCAAGGTTTCCATAAGGTGCGTACGATGGTACGCTTTGCGGTTGATGGGGGAACGTTTAAAGATTTGGAGGTGATAGAACTTGCTGACCGATGATGTAGTTTGTTTATTTTCAATGGATTGTATTTACCGATTGTTTACGCTATAGTGTAAAAGCCGTTACATGCTAATGTAAAGGTCGTTACGCTATTGGGTAAAGGTCGTTACACTATTTGGTAAAGGTCGTTACACGCTGAGGTAAAGACCGTTTCATCAAGGGGTGACGGCCGTTACGCACTGAAGTAAGCAAAACAATGTACCGGAGTAAGCAAAGCAATGAAGTAAAAAGATGAAACCAAGCCTTCACTTAATCGAATTTTTCCATTATCTTTGTGCCCGAATAGCAAGTAGAGCCGTGGGGCATCGTCCTCCTTCTTATTTTATTCTACATTTGAAGTCAATCCAATAAAGAACTGAAATATGAAAGGAATTATTCTTGCCGGCGGAAGCGGAACCCGTCTTTATCCGCTGACGAAGGTAACCTCCAAGCAGCTTTTGCCTATTTACGATAAACCGATGATCTATTATCCGCTTTCTGTACTGATGAATGCGGGGATCCGTGATATTCTGATCATATCCACGCCGGATGATACTCCAAGGTTTGAGGCCCTCTTAGGGGACGGACACCAGTTCGGAATCGAGCTTACTTACGCAGTCCAGCCCAGTCCGGATGGTCTTGCCCAGGCGTTCATCATCGGCGCTGACTTTATCGGGGATGATTCGGTCGCTATGGTGCTCGGAGACAATATTTTCCATGGACAGGGACTGAAAAAACGTCTCCGCGCTGCCGCAGAAAAGGAAAAAGGGGCAACCGTATTCGGCTACTATGTAGATGATCCGGAGCGTTTCGGTATCGTTGAATTTGATAAGAGCGGAAAGGCCATTTCGATCGAGGAAAAGCCTGCGAAGCCAAAGTCCAATTACTGTGTGACCGGACTTTATTTCTACGATAATAAGGTCGTTGAATATGCGAAAAACCTGAAGCCGTCGGCGAGAGGCGAGCTTGAGATCACGGATCTGAACCGGATCTATCTGGAGAACGGTGAGTTAGATGTTACGCTTCTCGGACAGGGCTTTACCTGGCTGGATACAGGAACTCATGAGTCTCTGGTCGAAGCAACAAATTTCGTAAAAACGGTAGAGACACATCAGCACAGAAAGATTGCCTGCTTAGAGGAGATCGCCTATACAAACGGCTGGATCACAAAGGATGAGGTCATGGCGGCTTACGAGATCTTAAAGAAGAATCAGTACGGTCAGTACCTTAAGGATGTCGTAGACGGCAAGTATATCGATAAGCTGCCGGGACATGCGGATAAATAGAAGGAGAAAGAAAAATATGAAAATTATCGTTACGGGTGGCGCCGGATTTATCGGCGGAAACTTTATCCATCACATGGTAAATAAATATCCGGATTATGATATCGTCAATCTGGATCTGCTCACCTACGCAGGAAATCTCGAGACCTTAAAGCCGGTGGAGGGAAAGCCGAATTATAAATTCGTAAAGGGCGATATTGCAGACCGCAAGTTCGTGTTTGAGCTTTTTGAAAAGGAAAAGCCGGACGTAGTTGTCAACTTTGCGGCTGAGAGCCATGTGGACCGCTCTGTTCTCGATCCGGAAAGCTTCGTTCGCACAAATGTAATGGGAACAACAACGCTTCTGGATGCATGCAGAGAATATGGGATCAAGCGTTACCATCAGGTATCCACAGATGAAGTTTACGGAGACCTTCCGTTAGACCGCCCGGATCTTTTCTTTACCGAGGAGACACCGCTTCATACATCAAGCCCCTACTCCTCCTCAAAGGCCAGTGCGGATCTTTTTGTTCTGGCTTACCACAGAACCTACGGACTCCCGGTTACGATCTCCCGCTGCTCCAATAACTACGGGCCGTATCATTTCCCGGAGAAGCTGATCCCTCTGATGATCAGCCGTGCGCTTGCCGATGAATCCCTGCCGGTCTACGGTACAGGTGAGAATGTGCGTGACTGGCTCCATGTTTCCGACCACTGTGAGGCGATCGACCTGATTATCCACAAAGGACGCGTGGGCGAGGTCTACAATGTGGGCGGCCACAATGAGCGGACAAACCTTGAGGTCGTAAAGACGATCCTTAAGGCACTTGATAAGCCGGAAAGCCTGATCAAGTATGTCACAGACCGTCCGGGACATGACAGACGATATGCGATCGACCCGACAAAGCTTGAGACAGAGCTTGGCTGGATGCCCAAATATAATTTTGATACCGGTATTCAGCAGACAATCCAGTGGTATCTGGACAATCAGGACTGGTGGAAGCACATTTTAAGTGGCGAATACAGCAGTTATTTTGATAATATGTATGGAAAGAGACTGGGTGAAAAATAAATGAGGATCTTAGTTACAGGTGTCAAAGGACAGCTTGGTCATGATGTGGTTAATGAGATGAAAAAGCGCGGTCTGGATCCGGTGGGAGTGGATCTGGAGGAGATGGATATCACTGACAAAGAGGCCTGTGCCAAAGTTATCACAGAAGCCAAGGTTGATGCAGTGATCCATTGTGCAGCCTATACAGCCGTGGATGCGGCAGAGGATAATGTGGAGCTTTGCCGCAAGGTAAATTCTCAGGGAACCAGAAATATTGCTGAGGTCTGCCGTGATCTTGACATCAAAATGATGTATATCAGTACGGACTATGTATTCGACGGACAGGGAACCCGTCCATGGGAGCCGGATGATGCAAGAAATCCGTTAAATGTATATGGTCAGACCAAGTATGAGGGCGAGCTGGCAGTGGAGGAGCTGGTGAAGAAGTTCTTTACCGTCAGGATCGCATGGGTATTTGGAGTAAACGGAAAGAACTTTATTAAGACCATGCTGCGGATCGGAAAAGAGAGAGGCGCAGCCTCAGTCGTGGATGATCAGATCGGTTCTCCGACCTACACCTATGATCTGGCAAGACTTCTTGTGGACATGATCCAGACAGAGAAGTACGGACGTTACCATGCCACGAACGAGGGCTTATGCTCATGGTATGAATTTGCCTGCGAGATATTCCGGCAGGCAGGAATGGATCAGGTGAAGGTAACGCCGGTCCATACCAGCGAGTATCCGGCATCAAAGGCCAAGAGACCGATGAACAGCCGGATGAGCAAGGAAAAACTGACAGAGAACGGGTTTGAGCGCCTTCCGGAATGGAAGGATGCGGTGGGCCGCTATCTGAAGGAGATCACCTTGCCGTAAAAATGTTTAGGAGACTATTATGGGAAAGTATTTTGGAACAGACGGCTTCCGCGGAGAGGCAAATGTGGATCTGACAGTTGAGCATGCCTATAAGGTGGGCCGTTTTCTGGGATGGTATTACGGAAAACAGGCAAAGGAGGAGCGCTGCCGCGTTGTGATCGGAAAGGATACGCGCCGCTCCAGCTATATGTTTGAATATTCTTTGGTTGCCGGTCTTACGGCTTCCGGAGCAGACGTATACCTTCTCCATGTTACAACAACGCCGAGCGTATCTCATGTGATCCACACAGAGGATTTTGACTGCGGGATTATGATCTCAGCCAGCCATAACCCGTTTTATGACAATGGGATCAAGGTCATGAACGGAAACGGGGAAAAGCTTGAGGAGAGTGTGATAACAGAGATCGAGAAGTATCTGGACGGAGAAACCGGGGAGATCCCGCTGGCGACAAGAGAAAATATCGGACGCACGCTGGATTTTGCCGCAGGAAGAAACCGCTATATCGGATACCTTATCTCCATCGCGACCAGATCCTTTAAAGGAAAGAAGATCGGTCTGGATTGTGCAAACGGAAGCGCCTCCTCTGTGGCAAAGAGTGTTTTTGATGCGCTGGGAGCCGACACATACGTGATCAACAACGAGCCGGACGGACTGAATATCAATACCGGCTGCGGCTCGACTCACATTGAAAAGCTTCAGGCCTACGTAAAGGAAAACCATCTGGATGCAGGCTTTGCCTACGATGGAGATGCAGACAGATGCCTTGCGGTGGATGAAAAGGGAAATGTGGTGGACGGTGACCTTATCCTTTATATCTGCGGTAAATATATGAAGGAACAGGGAATCTTAAGAAACAACAAGATCGTTACGACGGTCATGTCAAACTTAGG
>USQV01000114.1 GCA_900556965.1 uncultured Clostridium sp. | reverse complement strand
TATCGCATAGGGATAACCATTATCACCGTTAACTGCCAGTATGCCACGTCGAGAAGAACGTAACAGTTCTTTCGCTTCGTCTGTGCTGATTTCATTTCTCTTTTTTCTAATTGATCTAAACATTGAAATTACCTCCGAAAATTCCAAGTTGTTAAACTCTTTCTCTGTTCCATCTTCTTGCCCTTCGGACAAGAAGTATCCCTCGCTCTAAAGAGCTCGGTCAATTTCGATTTATTATACTCCTTCTCCTGCCCATCTTCTTAATCCTTCAGACAAGGAGCATCCCACGCTCCAATAGCTTGAACAATCCTGATCACATTGTCGCTCCAAGAGTCGTAACTACCTCAAACAGTAAATTCGCAGCCGGAAGACATCCCTCCGGTTATCAGCAAGCAGTACGGAAGAAAATATCTTCTTTATGATCGCACCGATTTCCTATTTTCTGAGACAAATTTGCTGATACTCATCACCGAAAAGAGGAGAGTCTTATCTGATCAGATAAATCTGCCGGTTATGCTTTCCCGGCAATTCCGGATATCCTCCTGTGAACCGTAGGCAACGATCCTTCCTCCGTCTTCTCCGCCCTCCGGCCCCATATCGATGAGATAATCCGCACTGCGGATCACATCCAGATCATGTTCAATAACGATGACCGTTGCTCCGTTGTCGATCAGTGTTGCAAATACCTTAAGAAGGGTTTCCACGTCCTTGGGGTGAAGACCGATGGTCGGTTCATCGAAGACAAAGACCGAATCCGTCTGTTTCCGTCCCATTTCACTTGCCAGCTTCAGCCTCTGTGCTTCACCACCGGAGAGCGACGGCGTTTCCTCGCCAAGTGTCAGATAACCAAGTCCCAGATCCCGCAGGATCTCCAGCTTCGGCCTTACGGAATTTATATAGCGGCAGTAATGAACCGCCGTGTTGACATCCATGTTCATGATCTCCGGCAAAGACCGTTCTTCCCCATCCTTATTGGTATAACGGATCCGCTTCGCCTGTTTTCCATAGCGCGAGCCGCGGCATTCCGGGCAGGGGATATCCACGTCCGGCAGGAACTGAACATCCAGCGAGATCATCCCGGTTCCATCACAGACCGGGCACCGCAGACTTCCCGTGTTATAGGAAAAATCTCCTGCTTTATATCCGAGCCGTTTCGCCTCCTCTGTTCTGCCATAGATCTTTCGCAGCTCATCATGCACATTTGCATAGGTGGCAACGGTTGACCGCACGTTTACGCCGATCGGTGTCGCATCGATCAGCTTTACCTGATGAATGCCTTCTGCCTCGATTCTTCTGACATGCTCCGGCATCCGCTTACCATAACAGACTGCTTCCAGTGCGGGAACCAGACTTTCCAACACCAGTGTTGTTTTCCCGGAACCAGATACCCCGGTGATCACGGTCAGCCGGTGCTTAGGAATATCTACCATCAGCGGCTTCACCGTATGGATCGGCCCGGTTTCCATGTGGATGATTCCATCGGAAAAATCAGCTTTGTGTTTTGTCTTTTCCCCGGCAGCCTCTGCACCGGACAGATATGGCCCGATGACCGAATTTGGATTTTTTTCGATGTCACTGATCGTGCCCTCGGCGATCACAGTTCCGCCGTCCGCTCCGGCCCCGCGCCCCATTTCTACCAGCCAATCTGCTTCCTTCAGGATTTGTGTATCGTGATCTACCAAAAGGACGGAATTACCATCCCGGACAAGATCATGCATCACACCATTCAAACCGACAATATTAGCCGGATGCAGACCGATGGAGGGCTCGTCCAGAACATACAGAACGCCCGTTGTACGGTTTCTCACGGCCCTTGCAAGCTGCATACGCTGCCGCTCCCCGGTAGAAAGTGTGGAAGATGCCCGGTCTAACGTCAGGTAGCCAAGTCCCAGATCCATCAGTCTTGCAGCCACCTCCTGATACGACTCACCGATATTTTCCGCCATATTCCGCATTTCTTCCGGCAGGGATTCCGGAACACGCTCCACCCACGCGATGGATTCTTTGAGGGTCATCCGGCAGGCATCTGCCAAAGATATCCCCATCAGCCTCGGGGCTCTGGCTTCTTCT
This sequence comes from uncultured Clostridium sp., assembly GCA_900556965.1. Next base: position 2,335 of record USQV01000114.1, on the reverse strand, counting down.
GAAAGTCTTGTTCCGTGGCATTCCGGGCAGATATCCTCTTTCAGGAATTTTTCAACCCGTTTCATACCCTTTTCATCCTTTACCTTATTCAGCGCGTTCAGGACAGTCGCTGTGGCACTGTAATAGGTCATATCCAGCTCACCGGCTGACGCACTGTTCTTGTTCTTCGGAACATAGAAAATGTGCTTTTTCTCCATCGGACCGTCATAGACAATCTCTTTTTCTTTCTCTGTCAGATCTTTAAACGGAACATCTGTACGCACGCCCATCTCCCGGCAAACATCCGTCATCAAAGACCACATCAGGGAATTCCACGGTGCAACGGCTCCCTCATCAATGGTTTTGTTTTCATCCGGGATCAGTGTTGTCCTGTCAACCGCTCTTACGATTCCCGTGCCGCCGCAGCATTTGCACGCACCGGTGGAATTGAAAGCAAGGTCTTCCGCCCCCGGTGCATAGAAATGTTCCCCACATTCCGGACAGACCAGTTCTCCGTTCATTGCGGCAACGTTGATACTGGGCTTCAGGTAGTGACCATTTGGGCAGCGATGACTGGAAAGGCGGGAAAACATCAGACGCAGGCTGTTGAGCAGCTCTGTCCCTGTACCAAAGGTCGAACGAATACCCGGAACTGCCGGCCTCTGATGCAATGCCAAAGCCGCCGGAACATACAGCACCTCATCTACATCCGCCCTCGATGCCTGGGTCATTCTCCGCCTTGTGTATGTAGAAAGAGATTCCAGATACCGTCTAGAACCTTCTGCATACAATACTCCCAATGCGAGAGAGCTTTTGCCGGAGCCGGATACTCCGGCGATCCCGACGATCTCGTTGAGGGGAATATCCACGCTGACATTTTTCAGATTGTGGACTCTTGCCCCTCTTACTTTTATTTTTTCCGGTTTCCCGTCTTTGTTCATGCCTGCACCTCCAAATCCATGCTTGCCTTCCCGCGTCAGATCAGTGCCAGAAATTTTTTATCTGACTGAATGCCCTGAGTCAAAAACTCTCCATCTCGGAACAGAGCATAGGTGGTGACCGGCGCAGGTACATTCTGCGCGGCTTCTTTGTCGGTAATGTGAAATGCTTGAAATGGGATCCCGTGTTCCTTTGCCGCCTCCTGTACCTTAGGCACCCAATAATAGGTGAAAGGGCATTGGTCGGTGTAATAGAGGACAAAGCCCATTTCGTCGACTTTCGGATGTCTGGCACAATCTTTGAATCTTGGCAGCTCTGCATCCTCTGCAAGGGGCAGGTACATGAGGTTGATCCCACAGTCAGATATATCCGCGACTTTGAAGCCTTTATACTTCAGAAATTTCGGATCAGCTAAAAATTCCCGCTTCCGTCCCTCAGCGCACAGAATGCAAATGCCTTTCTTTCTCTGTTCTTTCGCGTCCCGGATGCACTCGGAAAGCAGTTCTGAGGAATAGCCGTGTCCCTTCATGGAGCCGGAAACCCAAAGGCAGTTGATGTAAAGCCAGCCGTCTGCTTCAATGGGCACCCATGCGTTTTCCGCCGGAATATATTCGATAAAGCACTTTCCACGCTCCTCGCTGCGATAAAAGACAAGTCCCTCATCAAATCGCTGCTTCAGCCACTCCTTTTTTGCAAGGGCCTGCTTGCCGGACATGGCACAGCAGATGTGCTCCTTATCGATGTTTTCTTTCGTGATATGGATATATTTCATCGATCGTCACCTGACTTTCTCCATATTTATTGCATTATTTTAGCATCTGTTGGAGGTTTGGTCAATGAGCCGGAAGCCTCCACGCCCGTCCGGTTCCGTTTCCGGCATTTCATATTCTGAGGCACGCTCATAGTCCATCCTGTTCCTTCAGTCATAATGCTCTCCTTAATAAAGTAACCAATATAAAAATTGTACTTCTATCGATCGCGGTTGGACAAAGGAAAATTTGAAGTTATCAATTCAAATACCTTATTTATAGTCAAGCAGATATTCGCAATCCGCTTGACTTCATCTATAACCGATGTCAGAACTCTAAACTATCTGCATTCAAAAGGAAATACTTCATTCCCATGATGACAAATCCCTCATCATTTCTCCAAGGTTTCTTGCTGCCATTTACAATGACAATCTTCTTGAAAGAGTCTGGGATATTACGCAAAGAGTTGAACTCCTGAGTCTGCTTTTCTTCCGAAGTCATGTCATATGCAACCTGAATATAGTACCTCTGACTGCCTTGGTTAACCACAAAATCAACTTCCAACTGCTTACGAGCACGTTTGCCCTCTTTATCTTTACCAAAAATCTGCACAACACCCACATCAACATTGTAGCCACGGATCAGCAGCTCGTTATAAACAATGTTCT
>USQV01000113.1 GCA_900556965.1 uncultured Clostridium sp. | reverse complement strand
GCACACCGGGGTTGCAGCGGCGGTATACGAAGCGTATAAGCGGGAAAACGGAGATCAGAAAAAGACGATCATCGCATCGACCGCCAGTCCATACAAATTTGCGGGAAGTGTTGTAGAAGCTGTTCTGGGAAAACAGGCCACCGAAGCCTCCTCCTCCGATGAATTTGCCCGGATCGAGCAGGTAAGAGAGCTTTCTGGAGTAAAGATCCCACAGGCGATCGAGGAGCTTAGGGGTGCCACGATCCTCCACAACAGGCAGTGCGGGCCGAAAGAAATGAAGGAAACTGTGAAATCAATCTTTTCAAACGAAAAGAAATAATGTATAATTGTGATAACTTTAACCGGGTGTGTCATTACTCCGCCCGATTGCAACAATATGAAGTTAAATGGAGGTCCAAGATTATGTTAGTAACAGCAAAAGAAATGCTTGAGAAAGCAAGAGATGGAAAATATGCGGTAGGTCACTTCAATATCAACAACTTAGAGTGGACAAAAGCAATCCTTCAGACAGCAGAAGAATTAAGATCCCCGGTTATCCTTGGCGTTTCCGAGGGTGCAGGAAAATATATGGCCGGATATAAAACAGTAGTAGGTATGGTAAACGGCATGCTGGAGGAATTAAAAATCACCGTTCCGGTTGCCCTTCATCTTGACCATGGCAGCTACGAGGGATGCTTAAAGTGTATCGAAGCAGGCTTTTCCTCCATTATGTTCGACGGCTCCCACTATCCGATCGAGGAGAATGTAGAAAAAACAAAAGAGCTGATCCGGATCTGCCGCGAAAAGGGAATGTCCCTTGAGGCAGAGGTAGGTGCGATCGGCGGCGAAGAAGACGGTGTTATCGGTATGGGCGAGTGCGCTGATCCGGAAGAATGCAAGATGATCGCAGATCTCGGCGTTGATATGCTTGCAGCCGGTATCGGAAATATCCACGGAAAATATCCGGCAAACTGGAAGGGCTTAAGCTTTGAAACTCTGGCTGCTGTAAAAGAGAAGGTAGGCGATATGCCGTTAGTTCTCCACGGTGGTACCGGAATCCCGGAGGATATGATCAAAAAGGCAATCTCTTTAGGCGTTGCAAAGATCAACGTTAATACAGAGTGTCAGCTTGCATTTGCTGACGCTACAAGAAAATATATCGAAGCAGGAAAAGACCTTGAGGGTAAGGGATATGACCCGAGAAAGCTTCTTGCTCCGGGCGCAGCAGCAATCAAGGAAACAGTTAAGGCAAAGATGGAGCTGTTCGGCTCTATCGGAAAAGCAGACTAATTTCCGGGGCAGATTCCCGGAAAAATCTGGGAAATAAAGGGTAATAAAGGCGTTCTCCTTTAAACAGGAGAACGTTTTTATAAATAAACACAAGAAAAATATAAGCAGGAAACAAAAAAAGCAAGAAACACGAATGAAAAGAGATTATGTGCAATAGCCGGATGTGGGGATAGGGCTGGAGTATTGGACAGCAAAGGGGTACAGTCAAGAAAAGCAGGAGGAGAATTTATGAGTGAAACCATCAATGTGTCAGAGATCTTTGGGGAAAATGTATTTAATGATGCGGTGATGCGGGAACGTCTGCCGAAAAGTATTTATAAGAAGCTGAAACAGACGATCGAGGACGGAAACGGACTGGATCCGTCTATCGCCGATGTAGTAGCCCACGCAATGAAGGAATGGGCGGTCGAAAATGGGGCGACTCACTATACCCATTGGTTCCAGCCTTTGACCGGAGTTACGGCAGAAAAACACGATTCCTTTATCGGAAGTCCGGATGCAGCAGGAAAAGTGCTTATGGATCTGTCCGGTAAGGAGCTGATCAAGGGAGAAGCGGACGGCTCCTCCTTCCCGTCCGGCGGTCTTCGCGCTACCTTTGAGGCGCGCGGCTATACGGCATGGGACTGCACATCACCGGCATTCCTGAAGAAGGACGCTACCGGCGTTACCCTCTGTATCCCTACGGCCTTCTGCTCTTACGGCGGAGAGGCACTGGACAAAAAAACACCGCTCCTGCGTTCCATGGAAGCGATCGATAAGCAGGCGGTACGTATCTTCCATCTGTTCGGAAATACGGCCGTAAAGCGTGTTATTCCGTCCGTAGGCCCGGAGCAGGAATATTTCCTTGTGGACAGAGAAAAATATTTACAGAGAAAAGATCTTGTCTATACAGGCCGCACACTGTTCGGAGCGATGCCGCCCAAGGGACAGGAGATGGACGACCACTACTACGGCGTGATCCGGGAACGTATCGGCGCTTTCATGAAGGAATTAAATGAAGAACTCTGGAAGCTGGGGGTAAGCGCCAAAACAGAGCACAACGAGGTCGCTCCTGCACAGCATGAGCTTGCAACAATCTACACAAAGGCAAATCTGGCCGTCGACCATAACCAGCTGGTAATGGAAACCATGAAGAAAGTGGCAAGCCGCCGCGGTCTCGCCTGCCTGCTCCATGAAAAGCCATTTCAGGGCGTAAACGGCTCCGGTAAACATAACAACTGGTCATTGACCTCCGATACCGGTATCAATATGCTGGATCCGGGTATCACACCCCACGAAAATATCCAGTTTCTTCTGGTTCTTGCCTGCATTATGAAGGCTGTAGATATCCATGCGGATCTCTTACGTCTTTCGGCAGCGGTTCCGGGCAACGATTACCGCCTCGGAGCACAGGAAGCACCGCCTGCGATCATCTCCATCTTTGTAGGAGAACAGCTGGAGGACGTTATTGACCAGCTCTGCAGCACAGGAGCTGCGACTCACTCCAAGGTCGGCGGAACCTTAAAGACAGGCGTTACCACACTTCCGGACGTGGATAAGGACGCAACCGACAGAAACCGTACCTCACCGTTTGCCTTTACAAGCAATAAATTCGAGTTTCGTATGGTCGGCTCCTCCGATTCGATCTCATCCGCCAACGTGGTATTAAATACCATCGTGGCAGAGGCCTTCAAGGAAGCGGCAGATATCCTTGAAAAATCAGATGATTTCCCCACCGCAGTCCATGACCTGATCAAGCAGTATCTGTTTGAGCACAGAAGGATCATCTTCAACGGCAACGGCTATACGGAGGAATGGATCGAGGAGGCAGCCCGCAGAGGACTTCCGAATCTGAAATGTATGGTGGATGCAATCCCGGCCCTGACGACCGAAAAGGCGGTCAAGCTGTTTGGTGATTTCGGCGTGTATACAAGCTCCGAATTAACAGCCCGTGCAGAGATTGAATACGAGGCATACGCAAAATCTGTAAATATCGAAGCAAAAACCATGCTGGATATGGCCGGAAAACAGCTCGTACCGGCGGTAATCCGCTATACCACTATGCTTGCCCAGTCCTTAAGCGCAGTCAGCGCGGCCTGCCCGGAGGCAGATGTAAGCGTTCAGAAGGAGCTTCTTCTCGAGGTATCCGATCTGCTTTCCGACATGAAGGTTGCTATGGCACACCTTCAGGATGACCTTACCCAAGGCAATGCCATCGAAAATATGGAAAAACGCGCACACTTCTACTATGACAAAGTGGCTCTTACCATGCGTCAGCTCCGTGAACCGGCAGATAAGCTGGAAATGCTGGTAGATAAAGAATACTGGCCGATCCCCAGCTACGGCGATCTGATCTTTGAAGTGTAATCAAGTTGATAAATAAGCAGCATCCCTGTTTTGGGGATTGCTACAAAAAACGTTCCCCCATTAACTGTGCATAGCACAAAATGGGGGAACGTTTGACTTTGACTTTCTTTTACGGCCCGCTTGTCTGGTATTCCTTCAGCGACCCGCCGGAGGAAGAAGAACTGCCATTCGTAGAGCTGCCACCGGGAGCGGAAATGCTGCCGTTCGTGGAATTACCACTGGGAGCAGATGTACTGCCATTCGTGGAGCTGCCGCCGGGGCCGGAGGTACTGCCGTTTGTAGAATTACCGCCGGGAGCGGAAATGCTTCCATTCGTGGAATTGCCGCCGGGGCCGGAGGTACTGCCGTTTGCGGAATTACCGCCCGGAGCAGATGTACTGCCGTTTGTCGAACTGCTGCCCGGCCCGGAAACACCGCTGCTCCACGTTGATCCCATAGCTTCGGAGGATCCGAGCCCGCCGGGACTTCCGGTCGTAACCGTAGTCGTACCGGTCGTATTGCTTATATTCGAGCTGTTATTATTTGCAACAGAACCGCCGTCGATGCCGGTGGTTTCATTCTGGCAGACACCGGATTTGTCGAAGGTATAATTTACATTGTCGATACGGTAGGAGCCGTTTGACACCATCTTTCCGTCGGAGGGATTCAGATAGTAGTATTTTCCGCTGTCGTTGAGCCATCCGGACAACATGTGGCCGGAGGAATTGAAATAATACCAGCTGTTATCGATCTGCTTCCAGCCGACAGCCATTTTTCCGGACTTTACATCCATATAATATTTGTTCGTTCCGTCACTCTGCCAACCGGTCACCATACGCCCGTCCGTG
>USQV01000112.1 GCA_900556965.1 uncultured Clostridium sp. | reverse complement strand
CCCGTCAGCTTCTTAAGCGGAACGCCTCCATCCTTTAACGTCTGAACAGACCATTCCGTGCGGATAAGGGAATCCTGATGGCTGCTCTCGCCCTCCAGCATCACATAGCTGACAAGACCGTCTCCGTTACGATCAAGGCTCTCCGGGTTCCTGTTATAGGCATCTACCAGGATCTGTCCCTGAAGGACAGCCGATTTTTTTGCATCCGCCCCCACATAATATATTTTTTCCCACCGATTCAGATCCTCCTCCACCGGCTCCCGGTTAAAGAATACCAGCGGGATATCGGCGCCTTCCGCCTTATCGATGATGATCGAAGCCACAGAACGGTCTACGATATTGACACAGAGCACATCACATCCGAGAGAGATCAGCCGCTCAGCCTGGCTGTTCTGGGTATTCTGGTTCCCCTTCGCATCCAAAATATCAAGTGTCACCTTGATTCCGTTTTCTTTTTCATATTCCTTTGCACACTCCTCCAGAGATGCCCGCAGTGTGCTGATAAACGTATCGTCTCCCCGATAAAGAAGAATGCCGATCCGCATCGAGGTCTTTTTTGCCGTTTCCGGTCTGCGGACTGCACCATGTATCAGAATGGCGATCAGGACGATCACCGGCAAAATCACGATCAGTCCGGCCTTCCATTTCATCTTCATCTGTTTCCTCCCTTTTTTCTATTCGATCGGATACAAAAGCTTTTCGTATGTGGGATCCCTAAGATCCTTTCCTTCAATATAAAAGGATTCTACTGGGATATGGCTTTTTGTCCAACCGCCCTGTATTGCCTCAACGGCACTGCGAATACTCAGATAGCCTTCATTGTATCGGTTCTCCGCCATAAGTCCCTTCACGATCCCTTTTTCCAGACGCTGCAGAATCGCCGTCGTACTCCCGACTCCGTAAAGCCCCTTCACACATCCTGCATAGACCGTGCTTCCCTCCAGTATCGAGGAGGCAATGTCCAGAGATTCCACATCCAGGGCAATGATAACCGCCTCTTTTGAGCCCGGATAGACCATTTCCTCGATGGCTGTCCGATAGGTATCTTCCGATTTATTTTCGATCAGACGGCAGGAATAGCCCCTTTCATCCAATACGGAACGGATCCCATCATACACATCTATATTTCCGGTATAAGAAAGACCCTCTGAAAGCAGCCATACAGGCACCGCAGCTTCTTCGCGTTTTACGACTTCTTCTCCCAGCAAGCGTCCCGTTTCATATCCGTCTATGGATATGGATGCTGCCACAGAGGAATCGATCAGGGAAGATCCTAAAAGGATCACCGGGCAATTCGGCTTTGCTTCATCCAGACGCATCACGACCCCTGTTTCGTTGACCGGAGAAAGGATCACGGCTCTGGCTCCATCTTTAACTTCCCTTAAGAGAAGCTCCATCTGTTCCTCCTCACTGTTCTCCTGATACAGCGTGATAAAGCTCACATCCGCCTGAAGCTTTTCTGCTGCCTTATCCATTCCCTTTCTGAAATTTGCATAATATTCATCATTTGTATCTTCGATGATCACAGAGATCGGATAGATCTCCTTCTTTTTTTCCTTTATGATCAGATCTGTGGAGGAAAGAAGATACAGAAAGACCAATATTGCCGCGCTGCCTCCCCAAAGGAAGCGTTCCTTATTTGACATCTGCCTTCTCTCCCTTCTTTTCCAGTTCCTCATATCGGACTGCTTTTAAATGGGCGGTGACCTTCGTGCCTTCGTCGGGCTCGGATTCGATGGTCAGCCCGTATTCTTTTCCGAAATACAGCAAAAGCCGCTCGTTCACATTTTTTACCCCGATACCGGAGCCACGCTTTGACGGAACATGGCCGGTATCCTTTAACATCTTCTCGACCTGTTCCTCTGACATTCCAAGACCGTTATCCTCAACGCTCATATACAGATCCTCCCCGTCTCTTTTGACGGTGATCTTGATCTCTCCGTCTCCGTCCATAAATTCCATCCCATGGTAGATCGAGTTTTCAACCAAGGGCTGCAGCATCAGCTTCAGGCAGGCTAAATCCATTACCTGATCCTCTGCCTCGATCGTAAAGGTAAAACGGTTTTTAAAACGCATCTGCTGAATCATCAGGTAATTTCGTACATGCTCCAGCTCATCTTTGACCGGGATGATGCTTTTCCCCTTGCTGAGGCTGATCCTGAAGAATCTCGCCAGCGCAGTTACGACCCTGACTGCATCCGCTTTCTGCTCATTTTCGATCATCCATACAATAATATCCAGTGTATTGTATAGGAAGTGGGGATTGATCTGGGACTGCAGCACATCAAACTCTGTCTTGCGTTTTGATTCATGCTCCGCTACGATGTCCGCCATCAGCTTGCGGATCCGGTCTGCCATGCTCTGTATGGAGGTTCCGAGATGCCGGATCTCATAGGAGCCGCCGGAATACACCCTTGTATTCAGGTTTCCTGCTTCGATCTCGTTGACTGATTTTTCCAGCTCCTTGATCGGATCCGTTATCTTTGATGAAATAAAGGAGTTTATCATGGCAAGGAGGAACATGACCAGATCGATGATAAATACCACCAGAAGGAGCGTCTTGATCTTATTCAAGGTCATACCGCTTAGCGGAGTCACTCCCACTAATTTCCAGCCGGTGTAGCCGATGGTCTTTACGGTGACCAGACGTTTCTTTCCGCCGAATTTTTCTTCATGGTTGCCGTCCCGGTATTTGGCAGCCACCTGATTATTCTCCTCTGCCTGTCCGGAGTAGATAAGCTGCTCGTCCGGATGATAGAGGATCTCTCCGTCATTTCCGATCAGATAAAGATACCCTCCGTTTCCGAGAGTGATACCGTCAAACAGCTGCTCTAAGCTGTCATAGCGCATATCGATCAAAAGGACACCCTGATCGGTAAAGGTCCCCTTTGTGATCTCTACTGCCCTTGCTGCGGAAATCACCCAGTTATAACGGTTTTCGCTGTTTTCAAAAATATACTGGACATGCGGTCTTGAGAAATGGATGTTCTCTGTCTTTTCCAGTGCGCTCACAAACCATGCTTCGTCACAGACAGAAATATCCTCCTTAAGGATCGCAGCCGGCACTGCCTGTACCATTTTTCCGCGTCTGGAAAATAAAGCGATCTTTTCTACGTTATCCCTGTTGTTCTCATAGAGGATCGTCATCTCTTTTTTTACAGATTCTCTTGATATGTCTGCATTTTTGATCACATTGTAATAAAGCGAATCTGACAGCTTGATCACTCCCCGCAGATACACATCCATAGAGCGGCTCACCTGCTGCAGTACGATCTGGTTTTCCTCCTGGATCGATGTAAACATCTGTCCGGACATTCTTGTATACAGGGAAATACCGATCAGGATACTGGCGGCCAGAGATGTCACGGTGAAATAGATGAAAATATTATATCGGATACTGGTATTCTCCAGCATCCTTCTTAATTTCTGAAAGATCATGAAGCCCCCTTATTTACTGCCTCTGAATTTTGTCGGAGATACTCCAAAACGTTTTTTAAATACATAGCTGAAATAATTCTGTTCCGGATATCCAACCTTGGAAGCGATCACATACGTTTTATCATCTGTCTTATTTAAAAGCTCAACCGCCTTATTTAAACGAACCTCCGTCAGGTAAGCCACATACGTCTGCCCTGTGGCCTTTTTAAATACGGTGGAAAAATACGCAGGACTCATATGAAGATAGCGGCAGAGCTGTTCGACTGACAGATCCGGATCCTGATAATTATCGCTTATATATTGCTTCGCCCGCTCCATTGCCCTTCTGGCGGAATTATCTCTTTCCTCATTCAGGGCACGGCTGATACGGAGTGCCACAGGAAGCAGCCACTGATCAAAGTTTTCCTTTTGGGATATCTGCGGCAGTATGTTAATGGGATCTGTGGCATCCTCAAATATCCTGTTCATATCGAGATCATACTGCTGGGCCAGCTGGATCATACAATTCATCGCTCCAAACATGTATGCCTGATACTGGCGTGCATGAACCTTCGCCTCGCTCATCCGTCCCATGATTTTGGATACGGCCTCATGGATCTTGGGTTCCGGGCCAAACTTCACCGCTGAGATGAGCTCCGATTCATCTTGCCCCTCAAACAAAAGCTTACCGCCCGTTACCGGCTCAACGTCGCTGATATAGATCGTATTTCCTTCCCCTACGATCGACTTATAACCGAGTGCGTCCGCCGCCGACTGGAAGGATTCATACATTTTATCCAATGCCAGCGTGCTGTGGCCGATGCCGACGGTGACCGGAACCTTCAGGATCTTTTTTATTTCCTTGCAGATATCTCCCAGCATGTTGATCAGATCCGTCTGGGTATTCGTTTCATCGATTGCAATGATACCGGCAAGCCCGGCTTCTCCCGCGCCGGAAATATTAAACAGGATATGTCGGTAAGACGGTGTCAGATATTCATCCATGATCTGCATCACCGAGATCGGGAGCAGTGCCTTCTCACCATG
>USQV01000111.1 GCA_900556965.1 uncultured Clostridium sp. | reverse complement strand
GCTGCGACCTGTAAGGGAGTGTGTCCCACATATTCCTTTAGCTTCTCCTGAAGAAGGACGCCGTCCAGATTCAGGATATTCTCAAAGAACACACTGTTTAACAGCTTCGCCTGTTTTCCCGTTTCGCGCCGTACTCCCATTGCATCATACATTACGATCATGGCGAGGACAAAGCTTACTGCAAATTCAAAGCTTCCCATTCCGTACTTCATTCCGGAAGCGACCGTCAGCGCGCATACCGTTGCCGAGTGGGAGCTTGGCATACCGCCGGAGCCGAAAAGTCTTTCCGGATTAAAGGAATGGTTCAGGCAAAAATCTAAGATCGTTTTCAGCACCTGTGCGACAGCCCAGCCAAGGACTGAACTGACCAGGACCTGATTTCCAAGTATCTCATCCCATACACTCATGGTCTTCCTCCATAACTACGGTTTATCAGCCGATCAGCCAGTCATAAAGCTCCTGATACTTCTTTGCGGAGTTGTTCCATGAGAAATCAGCAGCCAGATCTCTGTCGATGATCTTGTTCCATTCACGTTTTCTGTCATAGTAGATGTGCTTCGCATAGCGGATCACATTAAGCATTTCATGGGCATTATAGTTTGCAAAGGAGAAGCCGGTTCCGGTTCCCTCATATTCATTATATGCCCATACCGTATCCTTAAGGCCGCCGGTCTCACGGACGATCGGAACGGTACCATAGCGGAGCGCCATTAACTGGCTAAGGCCGCAGGGCTCAAATAAAGACGGCATCAAAAATGCATCACAGGCTGCATAGATCTTGTGGGACATTGGCTCGGAATAGTAGATCTGAGCCGATACCCTGTCATGATATTTCCAGTCGTAATGACGGAACATATTTTCATATTTGGCATCTCCCGTTCCAAGAACCACCAGCTGAACGTCCTCCGTACAGATCTCCTCCATTACACACTGAACGAGATCCAGACCCTTCTGATCCGTCAGGCGGGAAACGATGCCGATCATAAATTTCTTATCATCCTTTGCAAGCCCCAGCTCCTCCTGCAGAGCCCGTTTATTTTTTATTTTTTCCTTCCGGAAATTCTTTGCGTTGTAATTCTGGATGATGTACTTATCTGTTTCCGGATCAAACTCCGTATAGTCGATCCCGTTTACGATGCCGCGAAGATCGTTGGAACGGGCACGCATGAGACCGTCAAGACCTTCTCCGTAGAACGGGGTCTTGATCTCCTCCGCATAGGTATTGCTCACCGTGGTGATGGCATCCGCATAGACGAGTCCGCCCTTTAACATATTTCCGTTTTTGTAGGCCTCCAGCTTATCCGGTGTAAAGTAGTAATCGGAGAGACCGGAAAATTTCTGGATCGTTTTTACATCCCACACACCCTGGAATTTCAGGTTATGGATCGTCATAACGGATTTCATGTCATGAAAAAATTCTCCGTCGTGGAAGCGATCCTTAAGATATACCGGAACAAGTCCGGTCTGCCAGTCATGACAGTGGATCAGATCCGGCTTCCAGCCGATGACTGGAAGGGCCGACAGACCTGCCTGGCAGAAGAAAGAAAACTTTTCAAGATCATAGTACCAGTCGCCATAGGGCTTATTTCCCCAGAAATAGCTTTCATTGTCGATAAAGTAAAACGTAATGCCCTCATACACATATTCAAGGATACCCACATAACGGCTCTGTCCGAGATAATCCATATAAAAATGTCCAAGATACTTCATTTCATCCCTGTATTGTTCCTTAATACAAAGGTACTTCGGGATCATGACACGGACATCGAAATATTTTTTATCAAAACATTTCGGAAGTGATCCGACAACATCTGCCAGACCTCCTGTCTTTATAAAAGGAACCGCCTCTGAAGCCATAAATAATATTTTCTTCATTCCGAACCCATCCTTCCTCTTATATAGCATTAGCGCAGCCGCATTTTTCTACTGCTGCGCTTCTGTAATTCAGTATATCATATAGCCGGGAAATTAGAAAGTGGGTTCGGCAGTTTTTTATCAAACCTACAGCTTCTTGTAATCCAGCCGGATCTTATCGGCGATCAGGGCGATAAATTCGGAGTTTGTGGGCTTTCCCTTTCCGCCGCTCACCGTATATCCGAACAGAGCATTGATCGTATCCATTTTTCCCCTGTTCCAGGCGACCTCGATAGCATGACGGATCGCACGCTCCACACGGCTTGACGTTGTCTGATGCTTTTTAGCGATCCCCGGGTAGAGGATCTTTGTGACAGACGAGAGCATCTCCTCATCCTTTACAGACAGGATAATGGCATCCCGAAGATACTGATATCCTTTAATATGGGCAGGAATGCCGATCTCATGCAGCATCTGTGTCACATCTGTTTCCAGATTCTGCTCCATATACACGGACATATCCTGATATGGCTTTACCATCCGCTCCTGCTGGAGATTTATCCCAGTTCCGCTCTTTAAGCGGCTCCGGCTGACTCTGTGTATTTTGTCGAGAACGCTCTCCCGGTTAAACGGCTTCATAATATAGTAATTTGCTCCGAGACGGAACGCATCTTCTGTAACATTCTGACTGCTGGCTGCGCTGACCATGATAAACGAAGGACATGTCTTCATCTGTGCATTATTTTTGACCTTCTCCATCACGGAGATCCCATCCAGCCTGGGCATGATCACATCGATCAGAACAATATCCGGATTGGTTCTGACGATCATATTGTATGCATCTTCCCCATTATCCGCTTTGCCTACCACACGGACTCCATTCTCTTTCTCAAGTATTTCTCCCAGAAGATTTAACGTCTGTCTGTTGTCATCCGCAATTGCAATCGAAACCTCTGCCATATTTTTCCTCCTGAACTGTCAATAAAAATGATGACTCTTGCGCCTTTTCCATTTTTTAACAAAAAGCACGAAAAGAACAGATTTATTATAGTCTCTCCATAGAGAGACCTGCAACGTCATTCAGTCGCAAATTTCGACAGTTTCAGCAGGCCTTCTGTTTGTCTTATTTTTGAACAGTAAGAAGATAATTGGCAAATTGCTGGGCCGTCCGCCCGGACAGTCCGCCGCCCCGCATCTCAAAGCGATTGGCTTCATAACAGATCTCGTCATCCGTCATGGCGTCCTCGGTGATCCCGGCCCGTCTGGCAAGCTTCACCGCCATCTCATTAAAGCCGCCCTTATCCGGTTTTGCATAAAAGATCGCCAGTCCGAAACGATTAACGAGAGACAGCTTTTCCTCCATGGTGTCGGAACGGTGCAGATCCTCGCCATGCTCCATATCGTTTCTGTCGCTTATGTTTTCTTTTATCAGATGTCTTCTGTTCGATGTCGCATAGATAAGGACATTATCCGGCTTTGTTTCCACGCCGCCTTCGATAACCGCCTTTAAGAATTTATATTCGATCTCAAACTCCTCAAAGGAGAGATCGTCCATATATATGATAAACTTGTAATTTCTGTTCTTGATCCGGGAGATAACGGAGGAGAGATCCTTAAACTGATGCTTATAGATCTCGATCATACGAAGTCCCTGAGGATAGAACTGATTTACGATCGCCTTGATGCTGGTGGATTTTCCGGTGCCGCTGTCTCCGAATAAGAGGACATTGTTGGCTGCCTTTCCGTCTACGAAGGCCTGCGTATTTTCCACAAGCTTTTTCTTCTGGAGCTCGTAGCCGATCAGATCCTCCAGCATGACTGCATCCATATTGTTGATCGGAAGGAAGTCGATCGAGCCGTCCTCCTTGCCGCGGATCCTAAAGGCCTTGTTGAGTCCGAACATTCCGACGCCAAAATCCCTGTAAAAATCGGTAACATGGCGGAAAAATTCCTCTGTATTCCCGGCCTGCTCCAGTTTTTCACTCAGCGTCCGCACCTTTTCACTGACATTTTTATTATACATCAGCTCCTTTTTCTGTATGGCGCGATAATGAGTCAGGTGGGTAAAGCAGTCGATCGACAGCGCTTCCTCGATCCATGAAAAATCGTATTCAAACAGCTGCCGGAATGCTTCAAAATCGTGCTTCACAAAGCAGTTTACCGTCCCCTCCTGAGCTCCCATCTTTTCGCAGACGAGGCTGAAAGGATTTTCATTTGTAATAAGAAGAAACGTAAGATAATTGTGCCACAGATTTTTGTCAAAGGCATAATCTGTCGCAACCGTCAGGAGTTTTTTTACTTCACGGAACACCCGGGTACGAAGGATGTCGCGGTTTGCATTTTCATCTCTCAGCTTTTCACAGATATCGGAAAGCTGCCAGAGGATAGAATCCTCCGGCAGGCTGCCGTATACCAACAGGTTTGATATGATCCGGTTCATACTATTCTACGATAGCTCCTTTATCCGCAGAAGAAACCATCTTCGCATATCGTTTCAGATATCCGGTCAGCTCCTTCTGTTCCTTTAATTTCATGGTCTTTTTTCTCTGCTCCAGTTCTTCATCAGACACAAGGAGCTGTAAGCTGTAATTCGGGATATCGATCGCGATCTTGTCTCCATCCTTGATATAGGCGATGGGG
>USQV01000110.1 GCA_900556965.1 uncultured Clostridium sp. | reverse complement strand
CTTAAGTATGCCGTCGCCGCCCCGGTAACAGTTTCCTGCCCCAGATCTATATCAAGCACCGGCCGGATGCGGTTTCGCTTTTTTCCGGCTATACTCTATTATATGGTATTTTACCCGAAATGCAACCATACATTCGGTAAATCAGGCGGATATTCACAATCCGCTTTGCTGCCGGCATGCCCGCTTGATTCAGGTCAAATTACTTTTTCACAAGCACCAGCTTATCTCCGGCATGTACGGCGCTGTCTGTCTTCCCGTTTGCCGTCATGATCTCATCCACACTTGTATGGAATTTTCTTGCAATCTTCCACAAACTGTCCCCCGGCTGTACCACATACCCGACGATACCCGGCAGCTGCTTAAGCTTTTCCATATCCAAAGGTTCTTCCTTAAGATCAAGTATCACCTGTTCTCTGACCCGGTTCATGAGCAGCGTATCAACCGCCACCACTGCCTTGATCTCCACGCCTTCTCCGCCAAGCATCACGGCAGATATCTGCTCCAGATATGGCTCCGCCCGATACATGCTCTTTTCGGTTATACCCGGCATCTGGGCCGTCACATGAAATGGCAGCATTTCCACGGATGTGCTGACCGGCGCCGCATCGTCTGTCGTCAGATATAAAAGCTGTACCTCAAGCACCCCATCCACCGACATGGCTCCCTCCTCCAGCCGGACTTCATCCAGCCGCACATCTCCGCCACAGTGGCAGATCTGCAGAACCCGCTGTCCCAAAGGCAGCTCCACCTTTTCCTGTATCCGGTTCTTTAAAAGGTTCCGAGCGGCGATTTGATCAAAATATGTCTCATCACTTTCAAGCACAAGCTCCCGATCCAGAGCATAGAGATCACTTAACAGCTCAAGCTCCTCCTCCTCATAAAGCCTGATCTCCAACTCGATCACTGCATCTACCGACAGCTCCCGCATTTCCCCATCGGCGTCCGGACTGATCTCAACATCCTTATGGAGCAGCCGCACCGCAATAAAGGGGATCATTTCCTCCAGAGATTCCGCAAGCTCCACATCTCCGGAAAAGGAGATTGCCTCCTCGATACACTGAACCGGGATATCTCCGGAGCCCCCTGTGTAAATAAGAAATACCATCAGCTCCCCATCTATATGTATCTTTCCGTCAAGAGGCTTCGTATTGACCCCCCGCAGCCTCAGATCCTGCCACAGGATCGTATCGACATCCGGCTTATTGGCGGATACAGAAAATGTGTCACGGACCCGGAAGGTATCCTTTCTCCTGACGCTTAAAACAGAAGTCGGGACACTGCGCTTTAGAAATTCCACTTCCCCGTCAAACCGAACGTCCACTCCTGCCTCTGCGTCATAGATCGTTTCCGCCTGAAGCCGGAATGTGACCAATGACTTTACATTCAGCTTTCTGGAATTGATGATCCCGATATTCAGATCATCTACCTCCCATTCTGTCTGCATATAGTCGTTTTCAGACAGCCCCGGCATGTTTATATTTTCATCAAAGGGAATCCCGCCTGCCAGCGTCCGAAGCTTGCCGGAGGGTGTCCGGTACAGCAGGCAAAACTTTAACTTTCCTCTCACTGCTGCACGCTCTCCCAGATTCTTCGCCGATTCGATCTCAAGCTCTCCGTTGCATAAGATGATATGCTCGACGTCATCCAGTGTATCCGGCACATTGAAGTCCTCATCTAACGTCACCTGCGAGATCACACCTGCACTTCTCCGATTCGTATGGATATGCTTTTTCACCAGTTCCATCATAAAAAAACGCCACCATCCCTTTCTAAAGCAGTTGATGCTTTTTAAAGTGTATGACGGCGTTTCTCTTATTATTCCGAATCGTATTCCTCAAGGAAATTGTGACGTTCCCCATGAAGCACATAGCCGATACAGGCATCCAGGTTCACATTTCCGACACTCTTAAAAATATTTGTTTCAATATACGGGTTTGTTTTTCTAAAGCCTGCGATCAGCTTTTTCATCTCCTTCCGTTTGGAAAGCTCCTCATTTTCCCTTCTGGTGCTCTCCTCCGTAAAACGGCAGGCACATTGCAGGAACCTGAGATTGTTATAATCCTTCCATGCAAGGATATCTGCTTCCTTCACCAGATAAAGCGGCCGGATCAGCTCCATTCCCTCAAAATTCGTACTGTGGAGCTTGGGCATCATGGTATTCACCTGAGCCCCATAGAGCATGCTCATCAATATCGTTTCGATCACATCATCGAAATGATGCCCCAGTGCGATCTTGTTGCAGCCCAGCTCCCTCGCATTGGCATAGAGATTTCCACGGCGCATTCTTGCACAGAGATAGCAGGGGGAATCATCCACATCCACCACAACATTAAAGATATCCGATTCAAAGATATGGATCGGGATCCCCATGATCCTTGCATTCTCCTCGATCAATGCTCTGTTTTCCGGATTATAGCCCGGATCCATCACAAGAAATTTAAGCTCAAATTTCATCTTTCCGTGGCGCAGGATCTCCTGCATGCACTTGGCAAGCAGCATGGAATCCTTTCCTCCAGATATACATACCGCGATCCGGTCGCCTTCTTTTATCATGTCATAATCATTCAGCGCACGGACAAACGGCCTCCATATTTCCTTGCGGAATCTTTTGATGATGCTGCGCTCGATCTCCCGCGTGCGGAGCAGCTCACTGTCCGGTTTAGACTCCGGGTTCGATTCGGAATTTGCATACAGCTCGCACTCTGTTTGCAGACCGGACTCCGCATGCAGTTGGGATTCCGGCTTGGGCTTCCGGTTCGATTCGTACTCTGGCTGCTCTACGGGCTTTTGTCCTGTTTTTTCCTCGTTTTCCGGCATTCTCGTCAGTCTCTCTTTCTTTTTTATTCTTAACTTCAGTTTTTCCTTTTTGATTTTTTATTCTAACAAAGTTTTTCTTCCCCGTAAAGCAGATTTTATCAACGAAAGACCACCGGCTCCTCAAGATATTCTGTCTTTATCACAAGCACCGGATAGGAAAGATCCCGCCCGCCGCTCTCTGACTTTTCCGGCCCTATAAGCTCGGTGCGGATCACAACAGAATTACCGGTAAGATACAGCTCCTTAACCGCGATACTGAAGCCGCCTCCCTTTTGAGGCCCTTCACCGATAACAATATACATGCTCTGCCCGTCGGCGTATGTAAGCTTGAAGGGTTTTTCCTTCTTTTTTCCGATCAGCTCTGCCAAAGGCTGCGGGATATCATTTTCGCCGACGACCGTAAATTCCAGATCCTTAAGCTTTTCCTTTTCTCCTCCGTCATCACGGCATCCCGTAAAGCCTACACATACAAAGAGAAAGGCTGCAAACACTCCCAGTGCAATGCCCAATCGTTTTCCCGGTCTCATTATTCGTCTGAACATAAAAAAGGCTCCCATGAATTGATTACTACAATTCTATTAGAAGCCTTCCGTGCATATTCCTGTTTTTATGTTTCATACAGATCATTTTATCCACATTCATACTTATTGCTAATATGTTCAGTCAGGAGCCAGCGGTAAAGAAAATGTCAAAGGACGCTTCGATTATTGGTGTGGAATCGTAAAAGCATTACAATAGTTAGTGATTTTGTATAAATCAGATGGCATATATTGGTCATGTTTTCTACTACTCTTTTTCTTATAATAGTGTATAATATAAGTAAGAAGTCAAATGATTTCTTACTAGCGGTTACGAAGCCATAAAATCGTATTAATAGAGGTTACAGAGCCTGTAAAAACACTGTTTTAATAGATGTTACGAAGCATGTAAAAAATCGTATTAATAGGAGCTGGAAAACAGCTCCTATTTGTATTAGGAGACATGAAGTGAAGTGGATTAATGTAGATGAGAATTATTTAGATTATTTACGTTCAATTGAACATAGAATACCAATAACAGATTATGGCTCTGATAAATATAAGCCTTTCTTTGGTGTACTTTTTGAAATGGATAATCTGTATTATGTTACTCAAGTATCTCATCCACAGAAACGTCATCAAAAAATGACACAACAGAAGGACTTTTTCAAATTATATGATCCAAACAATCCTACTAGATTAATTGCGGTTGTTAATTTGAACTACATGTTTCCTATACCAAAAGAATATACACATGATTTTGAAAAAAAGAAAATTGATACATACAGAACTTTTGAATCAGAAAAAGAAAAAGGAAAATATATTGATTTATTAGATACGGAACTGAAAGCAATCAATACATTAAACCTTGATAAGAAAGCATTACTTATTTATAATTTAAAATATGACAAACCAGATGATAGGGTTTCAAAAAGATGCATTGATTTTAAGAATATGGAAAAGTTTGCAAAATTATATAATCCAGATACAAATAAAGACACCAACTAGGGTGTCTTTTATTATTGCTCTGCCATCTTCCCGACTCTGTATGCATACCGAAGTAATTCCTTATTGTATTTGTTTGCCTGCACGGCCCGGTCTCCACAGCAGATCACATGGTCACAACGGTCGATCCACAGCTTTGCTTCCTTAAGAAGCTCGTCCGGGGTGTACT
>USQV01000109.1 GCA_900556965.1 uncultured Clostridium sp. | reverse complement strand
TGATTTTCCGATCCGGTCGTCTGGCTTGCTGCCGGGGTCGTCGGATGTGCGGTATCCGGAGTCGTTTCAGTTGTCTGGGTATCGGTAGCAGCTGTGCTCTCTCCGGCGGATGCGCTTTCAGAAGAAGGCTCTCCCTCCGGTGCTGCTACACTGCCGGATGTGTTCCGCTTGATGGTAGCCGGTTTTCCGTTGTAAGTGCTGTTATGGAAAAACTCATCACTGATGACGGTTCCATTCTTCTTTGTTACAAGATTCGTTACCCAGCGACTTCCGGGCACGGCGGCCTTTGCCTCCACCTCAACACCGGGCTGCAGGGTCGGATCTTCCGTATATGTCGGTGCCGGCGGATCTAATTCCTTAACCTTTTCCGATTTCATGGAAAGCGTGATTCCTTCCTCTAAGATCGGATTACCATAGATCGAAACCGTAAGCTTTCTGTCTGAAAAGCTTGTTTTGATGCCCACCGCTGTTTTGGAATTGTTTACAAACCTCATATCCGGTCCGGAATGTCCGTCATAGCTTACCATGGCATCCTCACCCGGAGTTACATAGGAGGGCTCATAGCTGTGGGCGTGGCGTTCCGTAGTTTTTAATCCGGCAAATACTACTGCATTATAGAGAGTGGAAGAAACCTGACACACACCGCCGCCCGGTTCCTCAACCAGCACGCCGTTCTGATATGCGCCGGCCGGACGATAGCCTTTATCTGTCGTGCGGTTTCCGGTCGTAAGGTTAAATGAAAACTCTCCGCCTGGCTGAACGATGATCCCGTTGAGGGCATCAGCAGCAATACGGATATTTTCATTTCTGTCCTTGTTTGTGGTAGTCGTAGTTGTATACGTACCGAGACGTTTAAAGTTTTCCCGTGCCTGAGCTTCCGTAATTTCCGGCTGAACCTCTTTGCCGGAAACCTCGATCGTTTTCTTATATTCTCCTGCCTTCGCTGCGGCTACGATATCGGAGGCCAGCTTTTCACGGTCGATCTCCACGCCCACTTCACCGGCAGAAAACGTAAATTTCCCGCTGGACTTGTCGAAGGACGAGATCGATCCGTTTTTCGGTTTAACATCCCAGCCATCGGCAAGAGAAGCTGCTGCGGCGGCGGCTGCCTCCTCAAGTCCATCTGCCGATACCGTATAGGATGCAGACTCTCCTTTTTCAAATGCTTTTGTAAGGATCTCATCTACATTAGAGGTCATCAGATTATCGATTGCCTTGCTTTCTCCGTTATAAGAAGCTTTCATATCCCAGCCGATGGCATCGAGTACCTTCTTTTCCGCCTCGCTCTTTGTCATGCCATGAACAGAAACCCCGTTCACCGTGATCTCTGCCTGAATTTCCGTCTCCGGCTCCGTGGTGACCTCCTCGGTCTGGGAAACCTCTTTATCATTCCCCTTTGCGCATGCACGCAGTCCGACAGATATACAAAGTACCGCGATCACAACTCCGATAAGGATCAGGAGCAGCTTGGCAAGATCAGGACCCTGCCGTCTTCTTTTTCTCCTTCTGTTTCCCTGCGGAGATCTTCTTTGATTTCCGCTTCCCAGATTTCTTGCATTCTGAACTGCCAGAATACGGTCGGCATTGTTCTGTCTGGAGGAGCCTGTCCTTCCTGTCTGATTGCGCCTTGTCTCACTCATACTATTTCACCTTTATCTATGTCTTAATCTCTGTTATTTATGTTACCGGATTCCGGTATTTCCTCGGTATCCCGTATGACATAATCATGCGAATAATAGTATAACATAAACTTTTAAAAATGGAAGAACAGAATTATTAAATTTCTTTCAAATATTTGGTAAAATATGTTACACTATTATTAATCTGCCGGATCCATCGTCCTACCGGACAGATTCGGTTTTAAAAGAAAGGAGGATGCTTCATGAGTCTTATCGACCTTCATGTTCATTCCAATGCCTCCGATGGCTCTCTAAGCCCTTCCGAGGTGGTTTCTCTTGCGGCAGAAGCCGGGCTTTCCGCTATCGCCCTCACTGACCATGACACTGTTTCCGGTGTGCAGGAGGCTTTAGATGCCGCCGCAGATCAAAACATAACCGTTGTTCCGGGTGTAGAGCTTTCCTGCCTTTACCATGACCGGGAGATCCATCTGCTGGGACTTTTCATCAATCATCAGGATCCTGATTTTTTAAAATTTTTAAAGGATGCCGCGGAAAAGAGGATCACAAGAAATATAGAGATGCTGAATGCGTTTCAAAAAGACGGATTTCAGATCACAGAGGAGGATCTGACCTGTGGAAATCCGAAAACGATCATAACAAGGGCACATTTCGCCCGGGCGCTAGTAAAAAGAGGCTACGCGTCTTCTGTGGATCAGGCCTTCAAAAAATATCTGAACCCGGATCGTCCCTATTATCGGAAGCGCCGTATCATTACACCGATGGAAGCTTTACAGGCCGTGATCGCTGCCGACGGCTTTCCGGTCCTTGCCCACCCCTGCCTCTATAAGCTCGGCTGGGCACAGATTGAGGAGCTGATCGTCTCCCTTACCGATGCCGGGATGAAGGGACTCGAGTGCTTCCATTCCTCAAATACGCAGAATGAAAGCTCAAAGCTTCGCAGTCTGGCCTTAAAATATCACCTTTTCCCCACCGGCGGATCCGACTTTCACGGTGCCGCCAAGCCGGATATCAAAATCGGCTGCGGCAGAGGAAAGCTCAGAGTCCCGGCTCAGTATTTAGATGATATTGTTAATTATCGGAAGGATCTAAAAGACCGATGATCTTCTTTTTCAGGGCAGCGGTAAGTATGGCTGCGAGTCTGTGGTCTTTCCCTCCCGCAGTTACCCCTATGACCGTTTCACCCTCCTTGACGATTCCGGGAAAGTAAAAATCGCAATTTTCTTTCCGGGAAGCGTCATTGACCGGGATGCCCCTTTTACGGCAGTCCGCGACAACTCTTTCGTTGATCTCTGCGGGTGCGGCTGCAAGGACAAACAGAGGCCTGTTGGCCGTTAAGAAGAAGGACGTATAATCCCCCTTCTCCCATTTCACCGACCGCCCATCTGTCAGTGCTTTCATCTCCTCACAGATTTCAGGCGCCACCACCGTAACCCTGCAGCCAAACTCCACCAATGTGCGTATTCTTCTTAGGGCGATCCTTCCGCCTCCGATCACAAGGATATTTTTTTCGGAAATATCGATAAACAGCGGAAAGAAGCTCAATTTAGCAGTCCTCTTTCTTAAAATCCTTTAAGTAAAGCTCTGTCAGGGAGTAGCGGACATTTCCGCCATAGCCGACAACCTTCTTTGCCATAGCAAGGGAATTTAAGATTGCTTCCTCTGTTGCTTCGGCAGCCGCCTCAAATACATCATCGAGAGCGTCCTCGCGCATCTGCCGAACAGAAAGCACCCCTTCTTCGCAGTCCTTCTTAAAACGGTTTGCCGTAGAAAAGCCCAGCATAATGTCACCGCTTCCATGCCCCATAAAGGAACCGCATCTTGAAAGGCCAACCCCGGCACGGCGTATGATCCTCTTTAGCTGCCTGTCAGAAACAGGGAGATCCGTTCCGATTACCATCATGATCGACCCCTCGTCCTTTTTTGCCTCCTCTATTTTTTCACAGAGAAGCTCGCCGAGGGGCTTCCCGTTCAGAACAAAGTTTTTGGTGCTGCCGAAATTTGACTGAACTAATACTCCGATATGATACTCATGCTCATCCACTGTCACGATTCTTGAGGCAGATCCGATCCCGCCCTTCATTCCAAAGCAGGTGGTACCCTTTCCGGCGCCAACATCCCCCTCTGCAAAATCCTCGGATGCATTGGCTATGGCCTCTTTCACTTCACGGATACCGACCACACGCTCTGTGATCTTATTTAAGCTTGCATCATTACATTCGCCGACAACGGTATTGATCGAGCTCAGCACAACGTTGTCTCTTTCACAGCATTCCACCATATAGTCTACAAGTGCATCCTGAACACGTCCTACATTTAACGTGTTGGTAAGAGCAATCGGAGATTCCAGAGTACCCAGCTCCTCGATCTGGGGAATACCGGCTGTCTTGCCAAAACCGTTATGAACAAATGCGGCAGCAGTAAGCTTTTCCGCAAAAATATTTTCCTTACACGGAAGTATCACCGTCACACCGGTTTTGTGATCCGCAGTATCTGCCGTCCAATGTCCGACTCTTACTCCCGGCACATCGGTTATCTTATTAAGGGCTCCTGTCTTATGTCTCCCGATCACAATACCATAATCACGTATTCTTTTCTGCATCCTCATAATTCCTCCTGTTTTCTTTATTTTACCTATTGGTATAAGGATCCATCTGCCTTTTCCCTGCATCAGTCAGTCTTTATCCGACTTGATTCAAGTCGAACGTCTGTGAGACTTGGCGCGTGATTCTGGTCAGCAAAGCTGACATATTCCATACAGAATCACTGCGCATCCTCGCGGAGCGCTTTTGTTAATTATAAAAGCTGCGATGAAATTTTGTGCATTAGAAGTCCTCCTGCTATCATGGATACGACATACAGCAGATTTCCCCAGAAGATACCAGCCGTACACGCGATTTCGTGGAAAACCGGC
>USQV01000108.1 GCA_900556965.1 uncultured Clostridium sp. | reverse complement strand
GGCTGGTGGGACGCGGCACACGGATCGGCCATTTCTGTGTCATGGTAAGAGGAAGCTCCGTGCCATCCTTTTTCTGAAGTGTGACAAGAGTTTCGTTGATCGTGTAGCTTCCGTCCGGAACCACAGAGAGGACATAGCCCTCAACATCCGGCGGAACCATGACCTTATGAAGGATCGCTCTTGTCTCCGGAACCTCGGCAAGGATCATTCCGGGATATACATATTCCCCTTTTTTTACCGTTATATGAGTTTCCCATTTCTTTTCTGTGTTCAGGGACGGTACATGGACGCCGCGGTCGATATAGCAGCCGCCTAAGTCACGGATCGCATTGAGGGGACGCTCGATACCGTCGAAAATGCTTGTGAGGATACCCGGTGCCAAGGTGGCTGATACCGGAGCTCCTGTTCCGGTGACCGGCTCGCCCGGTTTAAGACCTGTGGTCTCCTCATAGACCTCGATCGTTGTTTTCTCGGAAGTCAGGCCAATGACCTCGCCCACCAGGTTTGCCTTGCCGACATAGACCATTTCGTTGATATGGAAGCCGTGATCACCTTTTAAATATATGATCGGGCCGTTGATCCCGTAAATTATTCCCTGGGCTGTCATGATTCTTTCCCTCCTAAAATAAACTGGAAGTTTTCTTCACTTTCCTTGAGCCGTGTTTCAAAGGAATTGTCGATCAGAACGTTTTTCGCGGAGATGACGGCTCTGGTTCCGCCGAGAAACGGATACTGGCTCACACGGACGTCGCAGTTTGTCTGGAGAGACAGCATATTCTGTTTTTCCTGATCCGAAGGATCAATGTAAATATGGATCTCCTCCTCACCGGCAAATTCCTTCGCCTTAAGGATCTGTTCTTTTAACAGGGCATTGTATTCGGGAGTTTCCATAAACCGTGCCAGACGGTCACGCAGCTCGGAAAAGATCTTTCCCTTTAACTCCTCCTGCTTCTGGCTGTAGCCTCTTTTTATGGAGATCTGGCTTATAGAGAGTCTTTTGTTGGCTTCACGCTGCAGCTTCTCCGATTCTGTGCGGATACGGAATTCGGCAGCTTTTTCGGTCTGGGCGGCATGCTCGCTTAACATTGCCTCCTGACCGGCTGTGAAATCGTTAATCATTTTTTCAAATTTTTCAGTGGCATCCCGGGTGCATAAGCTCTCAAAATGCTGCAGTTTCTGTTCTATTGTCAAAGCTGTCACCTCGTTTCCTAAAGCTTCAGGCCGATGGCTTCATTCACGTAAGAGGTGATGAAGTCAGGGCGGCGTCCGGTGCCGTGCCGATCCGGGATTTCGATCAAAAGCGGAGCCTTCTGTTCCGATCGGACGGCTTTTACAAGATCCGGAAATTTCTGACCCAGAGATTCTGTAAGAAGGAGGATCCCGATGTCCTTATCCTTCCGTGCGGTATCAAGGGCATTTTTGACCTCCTCGCGATTATGGGCGAGAGTCCCCTTGACACCTGCCAGACGCATCCCGGTCAGAGTATCCAGTTTATCGCTGATAAGATACATCTTCATGCAGATACCTTCTTTCGGGCCGATGTTTACAGGCTGCCGATGATCATAAAGGAGATGATAAGTCCGTACAGGCAGACACCCTCTGCCAGTCCTACGAAGATAAGGGACTTACCAAGAATAGAGGAATCCTCGCTGATGGCGCCGAGAGCTGCGGAAGCAGCTGCAGATACGGCTACACCGCCGCCGATGCAGGAAAGTCCGGTAGAGAGAGCAGCAGCAAGATATCCCATGCCTCTTGCGGTGTCGGAAACAGCGTTAGCGGCTGTCTCGGCAGCGTAAGCATCATTTCCGCAGAGAACGGTTACGGTAAAAAGGATCGTTCCGAAAAACAGAAGTCCGTTTACTGCAAGTGCTTTTTTGTATCTGCCCTTTGTTTTCTCACCTGCGGCAAATGCGCCGAAGGGAACAGCAATGCTTACGATCAGTGCGATAGTTAAAAGAATTTTTACTGTGATAGTCATATTGATTTCCTCCTAAATGTTGCTTTTGCAAAATGGTTTGAATTCCCGGCCGGTTCCCTTATAGAAAC
Organism: uncultured Clostridium sp.; assembly: GCA_900556965.1. The sequence goes on along the minus strand of USQV01000108.1, from coordinate 2,536 downwards.
GGCTGAACAGCTCGTAATATTCCAGTCGAAGCACCTGGATCCCTACGACCAGGCCTTCCATGCCGCAGACGAACAGGTTTCCGATCACAATGACCGGGATGCTTATGTGTCCGCTTTCCGCACCGGCTAACATTAAGACTACCTGCATCATAGCCGCATGGCTGACTGCATATGCGCCGACACGGACAAAGGAAAGCGTGTTGGAAAAATAACTTAATAAAACCTCAAAGAGCTCAAAAACGCCCTGAGTGATAAACATTCCCAGTCCGCCCGACAGCTTCTCCTGTTTCTTCTCCAGAGCGGCGGTCAGCGGCTCCTTTAAGAAGATAAGAATAAGGGGGATCAGGAACATTACAGCTAAAACAGCGGCTGCCGGGAGCGTTTTACCGCTCATGAAAAGGACGATGACTGCTGCGAGGCTGAAATAGAAGACAAAGCCTGCAACGCCGTTTGTATCAAAAAGAGCTTCTCCCTTATCCTTTCGCAGGATGCAGGAGAAAATGTTCAGGATCATGGTAAAAAGGATCATGCCCATGCCAAGGGCGATCGCAGTTACAAAAACGGTATTCAGACGGCCGACAAACGGCAGCGTTGTCATGGCCTCGGTCGGTCTTAACCAGAGAGCCGGGATCACGTCCTCAAATCCGAATACACTGCCGAACAGAAATCCGAAGATCGTAGAGAAGAATCCGCAGCAGGAAATGATGGCTGCCAGATCGATCCGTTTTGTCCGGTAGAGCAGGAAGCCGCCGATCAGAAGAAGGAGTCCCTGCCCGGCATCTCCGAACATAAAGCCGAAGAAGATCGAGTAGGTGACTGCGATCAGCAGAGTGGGATCAAATTCATTGTAAGCCGGAAGCCCGTACATTTTTACAAACATCTCAAAGGGACGAAGGATGGCCGGATTTTTCAGGCGGGTCGGCGGGGTGCAGGTAATGTGATCCTTTCCGTCTTCGATGGAGAAGAAGGTATCGGCATCCGAGGTCAGCTCCTTTTTCAGCTTTTTTGCCTCCTCGGCCGGAAGCCATCCGCACAGAATATAGAACGGATGATCCTTTTCGTGGGTCAGGGCGGCAAAACGCCGCACGTTGAAATTGGAATGATAGGATTCCAACAGAGCCTGTGCGGCATAAAGACGATCCTTCTGTTTTTCCAGAACGGCATCTCTCTCCTGTGTTGCAGCGGCGATCTGCTTCTTAATTTCATTCATGCGGTCTTCCAGATCCGCAGAAGCTTCCTTCGGCGTTCCGGCGTATTCGTCCGGAAGGAAGATACGCTCAAACTGCAGAGAGGAGAAGACAGCGTCAATGCGGTCGGAAGCGGATTCCGGCACAAAGTAGATCAGTGAAATGTAGTGGTCGGTCTCATGGCATTTGCAGAGGATCGTATCCTCTGATTCATCGGCAAAGCCCTGCAGCTGGGGATACAGCTCCTTTAAGACCCGGCCAAAACGATATTTGACATGTTTAAACTTTAAAAGGACAGGAATATCGAAATCAAGCTCCGTATAGAGATTGACCTGCTCATAGAGGGCATGGGTATCCTTTAATTTCTGCTCAAGCTCTGCTTTCTTTTGTTCAGCCGCTTCCATAGCTTTATCGGTGTCCTCGACAAGGGAAACAGCCTCCTGGATATTCATGTCCTGTGCAGGGCTTTTTCGTTCAGGACTGGTACTTCCGAGCATTTTCCTGACTTTTTCCAGCGGCTCCTTGTAGGGGCTGGTACCGGAAAAAGGAATCAGCTTAGAGACCGATTTGAGCTCTGACATGGCGTTTTCCAGATGGATCTCATAGTGGGACAGTATCTGGTTTACCATACGGTCCAGATCGTCTCTGGGGCCAGAAATGCTGATGAACTTCATCTGTTCGATCATAAGTGCTTACTCCTTTCTGTTACTTGTTAGCTTTCTGCGAGGCAGGAAAGAATACTGTTCCCGTCTAAGTGATATCGGATCCCCTCAATGGTCGTGATGAGCTTGCGGGTTTCTTCTTCCTTAAAATAAAAATAGGTATTGATGGACGCCGCAGAATACGGGTTTTTACGCCCGGAGGCCTGATAGACTGCATCCAAAAGGGAACGGAACAGTTTCTTTAGCGGAACCTCCCGGGGCTGGCTTAAGTCGATCCGGCCGGAGAAGATCCTGTTTCCGTACCGCGTGGTGCGGAGGAGCTTTATAAATTCCTCCTTTGATTCTGTGGCGGCTAACTCCTGTACCTGCTTCTTTCGCAGACGGAAATATACAGGGATCAGGAGAGATTTTAACGATTCTTCAGATAAGTGGTAATGCTGCTTTGCTCTGGCCAGCCATTCCAGATTGAGCAGATCGATCTTTTCTCCGATACATTCAATAACCGTTCCCTGCTCCTTCGGATCGAGCTTTTTCTTCAGATTCTTCCAGAGAGAGATAAAGTACAGGATGTCGAGAGCGGATTCGTAGTCAAAGGGCGAGCTGACACCCTGATCGAGAAGCTCCTTTAACGGAGCATAATAAAAGGAACCGGAAAGACCTTCTATAAAGCCCTCGATGGAGGTACAC
>USQV01000107.1 GCA_900556965.1 uncultured Clostridium sp. | reverse complement strand
ATCGCAGCTGTCGATGCCGCTTATCAATCTGTAGAATTTGCGATGAATGGAATCTATATTTCCGAAGTGCACGGGATCAACGGTAAGACACCGGAGGAAACCATGAGAAATATGGGACTCATTGCTTCTCCGGGAATGGTCGGAACAGAAAAAACCATCGTTGAGATCTTTGAAGAAAAGCTGAAAAAGTAATCTGAATAGTAACAGTGAGACACCGAACCGTTGCCATTAATTCAGTGTCTCACTGTTATTGAGTACCAGCGTGCTATAGAGAAACAAAACATCCTGATCGTCAAATTCGATAAATCTTCCGAGAAAATCGGATCTTAAATATCGGATATCCACCAGTGTGATCTTTTCGTATCCCTCTGCAAGGAGCGGGGCGATACTGCTGCCGAAGGAATCTCTGAAAATGATCAGCTCCTTATCTAAGCTGCAGTTCGGATTGTCGATCGTGATAAGGGAAACAGGGCCGGAGAGGAACATTTCGTATGGATCCTTACCGGCTCCTTTTTCCATATCATAAAGTCCTCCAGTCGTCCCCTTTTCATGGTTTGTCACGATACATCCGTCAAGAATGTCATTGGTAAGATAATCGATCGTTTCCGACCGCAGCGGCAGTGCTGACTGGCCATAATATACTCCGTAAAAGGGCGTGTCAAGAGTATTGACGGTGTAGCTGCCGGTGAGAGAAGTGCCCATTCCGGCTGCCAGTGCCTCTGCGGTTTCGATCAGCTTTTCCTGACGCCAGTGGGTATCTGTTTTATAATAGTCCGTGATCTCCAACGTATCCGTAATGTCGATGTATTCTGCATAGCTCATGTCATCCTTAAGGATCTGAAACAGCATTTCATAATCCATACATGGATATCCGTTTTTTTCCGCAAGAAAATAGCCCTTATCAGGGATAACAGAAGCATAGAGCTTCGTGTTTTTACCTGCAAGATACTGATCGTAAATACGTGTGAAGCAGTCGACGGCATGGGTGACGGAGGCTTTATCTAACGGATACTCCAGCTTTGCGGCATACCCGTCTTTTACATAGATGCCATGGTTATCAAGCTGACCGAGGGCATAGTAAGTGGTAAATGCCTTCACCGACCGAAGGGTATCCCGCATCGGAAACTGGTCTAAGGTAAAGCTCTCGAAATCTGTCATATAACTTCCGTCCATTATTGCTGTAAGAGAGAGCTTTGGCAGCAGGGCAAGCTTCCGCCTTTCGCTGTCTGAAAAATCCTTAGAAGGAAGGATCCATGAAGCCAGTGAAAGGCAGAAAAAAACGAGCCCGACTACGGCCACGCTTACTTTGTTTTTGTATTGCTTCATAACTTAAACCTCTTTCATTTGTCCTCTGTTATCAAGCGGATATCCGCGATCTGCTTTGCCGACTGACCTGGTTAAAACCGAAAATACAGGAACGGATTAAAAGAGCCGTCCACAAGAAAAGCCGTGCAGGTCACAAGTAATGCGGACAAGGCCAATGGCTCTGCAAAAACCATGAGCTTTCCTCCGACAGGATCTTGACTGATCCTGTTCCACATTGTTTTCGGCAGCGGGGTAGCACCTGCCACGGCAGCAGCAAGCACCACAAAGTAGCTGCGGAGATAGTAGACAGCTTCTGTGGAGATCAGAGGATATCCGCCGCCTCCAAACATCGCCCTCAGCACGGAACAGGCCTGCTCCATATTTGCCGCATCAAAGATAACAAAGCTTAGCACGGCAGCAAGGATCACATAAGTATGACTGAGTATACTATTACGCTTCAGATATTTTAAAAGCCATAGCTTTTCGATCATAAGCAGCAAGGCAAAGTAAAGCCCCCAAACTACAAAATTCCATGCAGCGCCATGCCAGAAGCCTGTGAGCATCCATACAGCAAAAATATTAAAGAGATGGCGGGGAGCACTAACACGGCTTCCGCCGAGGGGAATGTAGACATAATCCCTGAACCATGAACTGAGGGAGATATGCCAACGGCGCCAAAATTCGGTGATACTTTTAGAAATAAACGGATAATTGAAATTTTCGAGAAAATCAAATCCAAATATTTTTCCAAGGCCTATCGCCATATCACTGTAGCCGGAAAAATCATAGTATACATGCAGCGAATAAGAAAAGGCATAAAGCCAGAAGAACAGCAGAGAATGATCCTCCAAACCGCGGAAGCTGCTGCAAAGCTCTCCCAAAAGATTGGCAATTAGGATCTTTTTTCCAAGGCCTGTAATAAATCGGCCCATGCCTTCGGCGGCCTTCTCGATGGTATGGCTGCGCTTCTTTAACTGCTTTTCCACATCGGAGTAGCGGACGATGGGGCCTGCGATCAGCTGCGGAAAGAGTGAGACATAGGCTGCAAGATCAAGGATATTCCTTTGTGCCCTGACATCCCCTCTGTAAACATCCACCGTATAGCTCAGTATCTGGAATGTATAAAAGCTGATCCCGATGGGGAGCGCGATCTTAAGGAGCGGAACGGAAAGACCGGTCACCGCATTCAGGTTGCTGATAAAAAAGTCGGCATATTTAAAGTATCCGAGCATCAAAAGATCAAATAAAACGGAAAGCACAAGAATGAGCCGTGCATGCTTTGGAGAGCTCTTAAAACTCTCGATCAGCACTCCGGAGAGATATGCCATAACAATGGCAAGCAGCATCCACAGCACATATCTCGGCTCTCCCCATCCGTAAAAAAACAGGCTTGAAAGAAGCAGAACAATGTTTTTCAGCCGATGGGGAGCTGCCGTATAGAGGAGGAGCACTATTGGCAGAAACCAGTATAAAAAGGGTATGCTTGAAAAAAGCATGTCATCTGTCCTCCGGGCGTTAATCGAGCACTGCCGGTGCGTCAATAAGGACAGAAGACTGAGCTTCTACCTCTGAGCAAGCCTTTATAAGGGTGTCGATAATATCCTCTGCGCCATAAGCCATGACAACATAATCGCCCACCGAGATCACAACGACCTTATCCGGGAAGCCGCACATCCAATGCTGGCCCTGGATCTCCGTTTTATATGCTTCAGCAAACTCAGCTGCCTTAGAAGGATCCTTGAGCTTGGCAACAGCAGAGCTGAAGGTGTTTGTGTTCATCATGTGCTGAAGCGTAGCCACATCGTCATCCAGCATATCGTACAGTGCATCATTAACATGGAGGAGATATTTGAATGTTTCCGCATTTGCCTCTGTCATCGCAAATTTAGCAGGGCCTTCTGCTTCGTTCTCTGCGTCACCGCCGGCAGCCGGAAACTGCTCCTCAGAGCCAAAGGCATTCCAGACCTTCGTATAAAAGTCAACCGCAGAATCGATCACAGGCCCTTGCGTTCCGGCTGTGCCATCGGAGGATGGATCATCAGAGGGCTTATTTGTACTACAGCCGGTAAAGGCCAGAGCTATTGCAATAGTCAGAAGTACAGATAATAATTTTTTCATTTTTATATTCCTTTCAAATTTAAACATTTTCTGTTTTATTTTGCTTATTATTCTTCCCTGAGTTTAACGATATTCCGCGCAGAGCGCCTGCGTTCTTCCTCCTGGGCTGCATAGTGCTTTCTTGTAGTATTTACATCGTTATGCCCGAGAACAGAAGCGACGAGATAGATATCGCCGGTCTCCTTATAGAGATTCGTGCCATAGGTGCTGCGGAGCTTGTGAGGCGTGATCGTCTTTAACGGCGTGACAAGAGCAGAATACTTCTTCACCAGGTTCTCCACACTGCGGACACTCATACGCTTTTTCTGGAGGGAGAGGAACAGAGCCTCCTCATGACCGGCTAAGGCTGTGACTGTTTCCCTTTCCGCAAGATAGCTTTCAAGGGTGCCGCAGACCTCGTCACTAAAATAGACAACGGATTCCTTTCCGCCCTTTCTGTAGATGCGGATCCCGCATGCATCCAGATCTACATCATCCAGATTCAGGCCGATGCATTCTGAAACACGAATACCGGTGCCTAAAAGCAGAGACATCAGTGCGAGATCCCGAACCTTTGTTTTCTCATGATACCGCTTTTGTTTTTCTGTCAGCTTGTCCCCGGCCTCGACTTCGTCTAACAGTCTGGCCACCTCATCGATCTCCAGACGGATGATCTCTTTTTCATGAAGCTTCGGAAGCCGCACCAGAGCAGCCGGATTTTTCTCGATCCGCTGGTTTCTGTAAAAATAATTGTAAAAGCTCTTTAAGGAGGACATTTTTCGCATGATCCCTCGCTCCGTATTATAGACATCCTCATTCGTAACGGACGGATGGCATTTTAAGTATTCCATATATTCCTCAAGATCCGTTACCGTGAGCTGTTCCAATAGGGAAAGTGGGAGAGAGTCAATGCCGATCTTTGCAGCCTCCGTATTATTCTGGCACAAAAAGTCAAAAAAGATACGCAGATCATAGGCATAAGCGATCCTCGTTCTTGTAGACGTCTGGGGCTCTATCCCCCTAAAGAAATCAGCAGAGAAGGGCGGAAGCTCCTTGATCAGCTGACGGAGACGCTTGATGTTCTCGATATCCTTTTGTTCATGATACGTCAGTTGGGCCATGGTCATTACCTTCCTTATCCTGTATTAATCCTGTTTTATGCCTTGTCCCCGGGTGTGAATAGGAG
>USQV01000106.1 GCA_900556965.1 uncultured Clostridium sp. | reverse complement strand
AACTTTTTCCCGATATTGTCTTATTAAACGCAATCGTACATATAACAATAATAATTCCTATAATAAAACCATACAATCCAAATATCTGTGTAAGAATAAGCTCAGTTATTCTTAAAAATTTCATTGCATATCCCATCTCAAAGCTTGCCTGGGAATAGTTGGCTATTGTTACAAATGCCATGTAAAGCATCGTTTCTGAATTAAACCAGCCGGATTTTACCGAATACTCACCGAGAACGATACCGGCGATCACACTCAAGGGCGTCGTGAGCATGCTCGGTGTATTGACTGCGGCAAGACGCAGTCCGTCTATGGCAAATTCCAGAATAAGAAGCTGCCAGATCAGTGGTACATGCTGTTCTCCCGAGATCCGGATAAAGGAGAGCCAGTCGGGTATCCTTGTCAGATCCTGCATGAGAAGCAGCCATACCGGAGTCAGAAACAGGGTTAGAAACGATACCGTCATGCGGGACAGCCGCAGATATGTGCCGGTCACAGGAGGAAAATAATAGTCATCCGCCTCCTCAATGATATCAAAAACAGAGGACGGCAGGATCATGCAGGCCGGAGAATTGTCCACCAGAATGACGATGCTGCCCTCCAGTATTGATGCAGCCGCTGTATCCGGTCGTTCCGAAAAACGGAACTTCGGAAACGGATTAAACCATTTATGAGGAAAAAGACACTCTGCAAGACTCTCCTGGTTCATCGTCAGGGCATCTACATGGATATTTTCTATCCGTTCCTTTATCGTATCTAAAAGCGCTCGATCCACCCGCTTTTTCATGTAGCAGATCGCGACATCCGTGTGTGAGCTTTCCCCCACCTGTCGGATCTCGATCGCAAGCTTCGGATCCCGTATCCTTCTTCGGATCAAGGCAGTATTAAAGATCAGTGTTTCTACAAAGCCATCCCTTGAGCCGCGCAGCACCTTGTCCTTCTCCGGCTCTCCCACACCTCTGGCAGGATATGTTCGGCAGTCTATGGTAATGCAGACATCATATCCATCGATAAACAGACACGAGAGGCCGGATAAGAGAGCAACTACGACCCTATTCTCTCGGTATTCCGTTCCGGTCTCCCCATAGCTGATATACATTTTAGAAAAACCATGGGCGTCCTCCGGCATATCCTCTGCCTTTATGGAACGAAAATCCTGCATAAGACGGAGGAGAATCTCATCCTTCGTAAAGCCATCCACAAAGTAGAGGCATGCCTGTCTTTCTCCTATCTTAAGCGTATGGTATACAATATCAAAATTATTTTCCACGTCTAGAAGTTTATGAAAATACGATACATTCTTTGTAATATCAGATGAAACTGTCATGGCATATCCTTTCCGGACCGACTTTTAGTCCATAACAACAGAATGCCACAAACAGGAGAAAAATATACGGAAACAAAATGATAAGGAGGAAGACTTTTTATAGACTTTCTTATAAAAATATACTATGCTTGTAATAAGAATAATTACAAGGAGAGGTTAGTTATGTTTCTTGAAAAAATTACTTGGGTTCAGGCAAAGGAATACTTTGAAAAAAAAGATATTGCGATCATTCCGGTCGGAAGCACGGAAAACCATGGATCCCAGCTTTGTCTGGGAACAGATTTTTTGATTCCGCGGAAGCTTTGTGAAATGATGGATGAACGTCTCGACGTTCTTATTGCTCCTACCATCCCCTTCGGTGTGGCAGATCAGCACACGGATTTCCCGGGCACGATCACCATCGGTCAGGACGGACTCTATGATATTGTAAACCGCGTTGCCTCCGAGCTCTATAAATGGGGCATCCGAAAATTTGTTTTCCTGAACGGACACGGCGGCAACACACCGGTTCTTCAGAGAGTGTGCTTAGAGCTGGATCGTAAAAATGCGGTAGGCTGTCTTTTAAACTGGTGGACACTGGCAGGGGATCTGAAGCCGGAATGGAAGGGCGGCCATGGCGGCGGCGAGGAGACCGCAGCCATGCTTGCCATCGATCCTTCCTGTGTTCACATGCAGTATTTTATGCCCTTTGAACCGGCAGATCTAAGCGAAGATCTGACCTTCGCCGGTGCTTCTGATGTAAGCTTTAAGGGTATCCGGATCCCTGTTCCGCGCCATGTGACCCGGTTTTCGGAATGCGGATGGTTCGGCCCGGACTCCCCAAGAGAGGCTACGGTAGAATGGGGAAAGAAAATGCTTTCCTCCACAGCCGATTTCTGTGCCGATTTTATTGAAGCCTTTGAAAAGGTAGAGCTTCCGAAATAGCAGCTCCTATATTTTTAATGACCACTGACTCAGATCCCACACCTTGGATGCCAGACCGTCATAAAATTCCGGCTCATGACAGATAAGGAGAACGGCGCCCTTGTATTCCTTCAGCGCACGCTTTAATTCCTCCTTGGCGTCTGCATCCAGATGGTTTGTGGGCTCGTCGAGAAGCAGGATGTTCGTCTCCCGGTTGATGAGCTTGCAAAGGCGTACCTTTGCCTGCTCTCCTCCGGAGAGAACGCGCACCTGGCTCTCAATATTTTTTGTGGTAAGTCCGCATTTAGCCAGTGCAGCCCGCACCTGATACTGGGTATAGGACGGAAATTCCTTCCATATCTCCTCAATACAGGTCGTTGTATTTCCCGGAGCCATCTCCTGCTCAAAGTACCCGATATAAAGATAATCTCCTAACTCCACGGATCCGGAGATCGCCGGGATCAATCCTAAGATACTCTTTAAAAATGTTGTCTTTCCGATTCCGTTCGCGCCGGTGACTGCGATCTTTTCTCCGCGCTCCATGACGAAATTCAAGGGCTTTGACAAGGCCTCCTCATATCCGATGACAAGATCCTTTGTTTCAAATATCAGCTTTCCGGCTGCTCTCGCATTGAGGAAATTAAACTCCGGCTTCGGCTTCTCCTTTGCCAGCTCGATCACTTCCATTTTATCCAGCTTTTTCTGACGTGACATTGCCATATTTCTTGTAGCAACACGCGCCTTATTTCTGGCGACAAAATCCTGAAGCTCTGCGATCTCCTGCTGCTGACGCTTATAGGCCGCCTCCAGCTGGCTTTTCTTCATCTCATAGACTTCTCTGAATTTATCATAATTTCCCACATAACGATCCAGTTTCTGATTTTCCATATGATAGATAAGATTGACCACACTGTTTAAGAAGGGGATATCATGAGAAATAAGGATAAACGCATTCTCATATTCCTGCAAATACCGCTTCAGCCATTCGATATGCTGGACATCAAGATAGTTTGTCGGCTCGTCTAAAAGCAGGATATCCGGTTTTTCAAGAAGGAGCTTTCCTAAAAGGACTTTTGTTCTCTGTCCGCCGGACAGCTCATCGACATCCTTGTCAAGACCGATCTCATCCAGTCCAAAGGCGCGTCCGATCTCCTCGACCTTGGAATCGATAATATAAAAATCATGGGCCATAAGAAGATCCTGGATCGTTCCCAGCTCCTCTATCATTGCATTCATATCTTCTTCTGATGCATCCCCCATCTTCTCACAGATAGAGTTCATCTTATCCTCCATCTCATACAAAAATGAAAAAGCACTCTTTAAGACCTCGCGGATCGTCATTCCCTTTTCAAGCACGGTGTGCTGATCCAGATATCCGACACGGACATTTTTTGCCCATTCCACCTTTCCCTCATCCGGCATCAGCTTATCTGTGATAATGCTCATAAACGTGGACTTTCCTTCGCCGTTGGCGCCGATAAGACCGATATGCTCTCCCTTTAAAAGCCGGAAGGACACGTCCGTAAAAATTGCTCTGTCGCCAAATCCATGGCTCAGATGTTCAACGTTTAAAATACTCATTCGCTAACTCCTTTATCTATACCAAAAACATCATGATCGGGATCGTCATAAGAGAAAAGATCGTATTTACAAGAACGCACTTGCTTCCATATACAGAATCCGCCCCGTATTTTTCCGCTAACAGGGCTGTTGTACTTCCGGCAGGCATTGCCGTCAGGATCACCCCACAGGCTGTCATTACCGGGTCTGCTCCCAGAATACGCATGATTCCCAACGCGGCAAGAGGAAGGGCGATCAGACGGACTGCCGCAAGATATACGGTACTCCAGTCCTTAAAGGATTCCGGTGTCAGCGCTGTCATCATAGAGCCGATCAGCAGCATGGAAAGCGGTGTTGTGCTGTTTCCAAGTCCCTGAATCGCCTTCATTGCAAATTCCGGCAATTCAAAATCCACAAGCCCACGGAACAGACCTAAAAATACAGCGATCATACAGGGGTTTTTCATCAGCTTCAAAAATGCCCCCTTCCTATCCGAGCTTTTTTCAAAGATCGATATACCTGCCGTCCACATAAAAATACGGTTCGGGATAATAAAAATTGCTGCAAGCAGAAGGCCCTCATCACCGAGGACCGCTGCAACGATGGGAAGTCCTAAGAATCCGGAATTGTTGACCAGCGTAGCATACTGCAAAATACTTCTTTTCTCGAAGGGATACATATTATAGATGAATTTCCCCATGACCCACGCCAGAAAGCAAACAAAAAACGCCACAGCAAGACATAAGGATGCCTGCTTTAAAAGCTCCGGCGTTAAATGCGTCTGAAACGAATTAAATATCATACAG
>USQV01000105.1 GCA_900556965.1 uncultured Clostridium sp. | reverse complement strand
GGGTTCCCTTCAGGCACAGATATTTGGAAATAACGAAATACATGTCTGTGTTGGTAAATTCCAGCTTATTCAGGGTGGTCTTTTGTGTGAGAGCTCTTGCGGAGATGCAGTTGGCACAGCTTCCGTCATTGTTCCAGAAGGCCGCGCAATGACCCTTCGTATCCTTTATTTCCCCCTGCTCATCCAGCTCTAACACGGAATTAGAGGTTGGATCCACCAGCCGCACAATATCAAACACCGACTCCAGACGGCGTATATCCTCTTTGATCGCCGGGATGCTGTTTACCGCATTCTCCTCAAAGGCTGACAAAGGCATCTGCTTTTTTGCAGAAGCCTTCGGATCGGTCAGCTGTCCTACTGCCGCGATATAATGCTCCGGCTGAAGCTCCGACCAGAGAGTACGGATCCGCAGGTCGCACCAGTGCTCCTCATTGCCGCAGGGCATGAGGATACTCATGGAGATTTCCGGCGTCTCCTTAGTGGCTGCCTCCATAGCCTGCCGGATACGCTGAAAGTCCTTCCGGCTGAGGCGTCTGAAGCAGTCCGGCCGGGCGATATTCATAACGGTGCGGCGGTAGCGGGGCGGCTCATCCCAGTTGGTCACATCGGCAAGACCGGAAAGGGCATCATATTCAAACTGGATCCCGCCGCTGCAGGAGGCAAAAAAGTCGATCCGCTCCTGCATGACTTCCATAAGCCGCTGCACACGGTCATTTGGGGGAACCTCTGCATGGGCCAAGATCTCCTCCGACAAACGATTTGTCTCAAACCGATATGTATTCCTGTTTTCAGAGGTTCTTGAGATATTCCTAATATGTGGCGCCGTATCCAGAAGGCATTCCAGAAGAATCGGGTTGAAAGCACCGCACTCTCCGTCTAAGATCATACCGATCGCTACGTCATGATCGATCGCTTTTTTATAACAGCGCTCGCCCGTCAGGGCATCATAGACATCGGCCAGTGCCACCACCTGTGCGGCGATCGGGATCTCCTCTCCCCGAAGCCTGTCGGGATAGCCGTTCCCATCCCAACGCTCATGATGCCAGCGGCAGATCTCCAATGCATAGTGATACAGCGGCTTATCCTTTCCGAAGGTCATCTGCTCCAATATATCCGCTCCGGCAGTTGTATGAGTCTTGATAAGGGAAAACTCCTCCGGTGTCAGCTTTCCGGGCTTATTAAGGATCTTCTCCGGGATCGCGATCTTTCCGATATCGTGGACGGCGGAAGCCATTTTGATCAGAGCGATATCCTCCTCCGAGAGATGGTAGGCCTCTGTTTTCTGAATAAGACGGTGAAGTAAGTGCTCTGTTATGCTGCGGATGTTGCGGATATGGTCTCCGCTCTCATGGTTTCTAAGCTCCACCACATGGCTGATGATGCCGGTCATGAGGCTGCTGTTTTCTTCATTTTCATAGATCTGGTCGGATACCACCTTTAAAAGCCGCCTTTGGTTTGCATAGAGCTTCAGCATATTCTCAATGCGGCGGCAGACAATAAAGGCATCAAAGGGCCGGCAGATATAATCCATTACCCCCATCTTATAGGCCAGCCGGATCGTCCGGCTGGACTCCTCCGCCGAGATCATGATCACGGGGATCTCGTTGATCCAGTGGAACCGGTTCATCTGTTCCAGGACCTGCAGACCATCCATCTCCGGCATATTGATATCGAGGAGCATCAGATCGATGGTCAGGTTCCTCTCCAGCAGCCGCACTGCCTCCCGGCCGTTGGCCGCCTCAACATAGCGGTATCGGCTGCCCAATATCTCCTTCAGCATATCCCTATTGATCTTTGCGTCATCTACCAGCATGATCGTCTGCTGTTCCATATATTATCCCTCATAAGCTTTCAAAAAATTTCTGTTTAACCGAATCAAGTAAGTCCCCTGCTTCAATTGCGAATATCCGCTTGACGTAATAGCAAATTCGACTTGATTTTTATTATACATAAAATAAGATAAGTTGCAAGCCGGACAGACAAGCTCCGGTGCAGCAGCTGATCGAGGCTGCCGATAAAAATCCAACGGGCGGCAGCACAGCTTACTGGTGCCTGCGCCGGGTATCCTGATAGATTTTTAAAATGTTCTGCAAAAACTCGTGGTTATTGAAATCTCTATTATAAATGATCCTCGTTTCCCGCACCATGCTCAGATTCTCGATGGGAAGCGCCACTAATTTCTTTTTTCGCAGCTCATCGGCACATGTGCTTTGAGCCAGAACGGAAACTCCAAAGTTCTTGCGGATCAGATCCTTTATCGTCGCAATATTATCGACCTCCATGATGATATTGTAATTATCCAGAGAATCTCCCAAACTCTGCAGCGTGGAATCAAACAGCATACGCGTTGCGGAGCTCGGAAGGCGCAGGATCATTTTCTGCTGGCGGAGCTGGGAAAGGGTGATCATCGCGTTATGGGCAAGAGGATGCTCCGGTGACACGACACAGACCAGATAGTCGGTATCCACAGCCAGAGAGCTGAAGGCGGGATCATTTATTTTTCCTTCCGCAATAACAAGGTCAAGCTCATAATTGCTAAGCTTATCATAAAGATTATTTATGGTATCAGCAATGATCGTTATTTTTACCTTCTGATATTCACTGATCTTTGCCAGTGCCTCTGCGATAAGGTTGCTTTCAGAGGTGTGGGTGATCCCGACATGCAGCGTCGTTATCTGCCGTCCGCTGTCCGTCAGATCGGCCTTCAGCTTCTCATACAGCGCATCGATCCGACGTGCGTATTTTACAACGATCTCGCCCTCTATGGTCAGTTTCAGGCTGCCCTTTTTCCGGATAAACAAGGTTGCACCGCATTCCGCCTCCAGCTGGTTGATATGATGGCTCACGGCAGGCTGGGTAAGCGATAATTCCTCGGCGGCCCTTGTAAAGTTCTGACAGTCCACAACCGTCAGTAATGTGCGAAGTTTTGGATCAAGCATAGCGTCTCCTATTAAATATTTTTATAAAAATCAAATAAAAAATAATTTTACTTTATGTAAAATCGAGTATATCATGTTGGTAAGTAATTCTCAATAGCGGTACGCCAAAAACCGCATTGGAACATAGCAAAAAGGGGGGACTTATATTGAGTTATATGGTCCAAAAAGCGATGAACACCAGCAACGCAGCTGCTGTTATCATCTCCGTTGCCCTGATGCTCTTTCTGGGCTTTTCCATGACAAGGCTGACAAAGCAGCTCAGACTTCCCAATGTGACGGCCTACATCATCACCGGCATTCTTATCGGGCCCTACTGCCTTAACCTGATCCCACAGCGCATCATAAGCGGCATGGACTTTCTGTCGGATATCGCTCTAGCCTTCATTGCTTTCAGCACCGGAGAATTTTTCCGGCTTTCCACTCTGCGTAAAAATGGGATGAAGGTCGTTGTCATAACCCTTCTGGAATCCCTGATGGCGACTTTTGTGGTATTTCTTGTAACGTACTTCGTCCTGAAGGTCGATTTTGCCTTTTCCGTTGTTCTTGCCGCGCTGGCATCTGCCACGGCACCGGCATCCACGGTGATGACGATCCGTCAGACCGGCGCCCACGGAGATTTTGTCGATACGCTTTTACAGGTCGTGGCGCTGGATGATGTTGTCGGCCTAATCGCCTACAGCATAGCCATCTCACTGGCGTTAGCCTCAAAGGCAGGAGCCTCCGCCTTCAACATGGCGAACATCGTAAGACCCATTGCCATGAATCTGGCTGCCTTTCTTCTGGGCGGGATCTTCGGCGTGTTCTTAAAGCTTCTGATGCCGCAAAGGCGTTCCAGAGACAGCAAGCTCATCATCTCCATCTCCCTGCTGTTTGCCTTCTGCGGAATCTGCATTATATTGGACGTTTCCCCGCTTCTGGGCTGTATGAGCATGGGAACCGTATATACGAACATTTCCGACGATGAAAAGCTCTTTAAACAGCTCAATTACTTTTCACCGCCGATCCTGTTATTATTTTTTGTCCGCTCCGGTCTGGCTTTTAAGCTGGATGTCGTGTTCACTCCGGCTTCGGCTTCCGGTGCAGCCCCGCTGTTTCTTGTCGGCATCGCATATTTCTTTACCCGTATTATCGGAAAGTATGCAGGCGCTTTTCTTGGCTGCCGCTTAGTAAAAAAGCCGGATAAGGTTTCCAATTATCTCGGTCTTGCCCTGATCCCGCAGGCCGGTGTGGCGATCGGTCTGGCTGCCCTCGGTTCCCGCGCATTAGGCGGAGAAACCGGTATCGCACTGGAAACAGTAATCCTATCCTCCAGTGTCTTATATGAGCTGGCAGGCCCTGCCTGTGCCAAGCTGTCACTGTATCTCTCCGGCTCCTATTCCAACAAGCTGGAGGATCTTGTTCCGGACGAACAGCTGGCCGAAGGAAGCACTGACGCAGACGCCGTAGAAAAGCTGATCCGCCGCATCCAGATCATCCAGTCGGAATTACGGGAAAACGCAGTACCGGAGGATGAAATGGCCTTTCAGGAGGCGGCCGACGAATATGATACATACCACAGTTACAGGAGGCGATTCCATGTATGATTCCATCGCAGCATTATTAGGTCCGTGGGCATCTGAGCTGAATACCGGCTCGATCCTGCTTCGGATCGGACTTTCCTTATTTCTTTCTGCCATTATCGGCTTTGAACGGTCAAGCAAGCGCCATTCCGCCGGTCTTCGTACCTTTATCATCCTGTCACTGGCTGCCACTACGGCATCCATGCTCGAGGTATATCTGGATG
>USQV01000104.1 GCA_900556965.1 uncultured Clostridium sp. | reverse complement strand
CTTGGTATCTATATCCCACTTATCGTTGTAAACTGTATCATTCTCGGACGTGCGGAGTCCTACGCCTGCAAAAACGGTCCGGTCGAATCCTTCTTCGACGGTCTTGGAATGGGCCTTGGCTTTTCCCTGTCCTTAACGGTTATCGGAATGTGCCGTGAGCTGATCGGTGCAGGTGCTGTATTCGGCCGTGAGATCATTCCCGAGGAATTTCATATCTCCATCATGGTTCTTGCTCCCGGTGCGTTGTTCACACTGGCCATGCTTGCTGCTCTCCAGAATAAGCTGAGACTTCCGAGTGCAACAAACGGTGATGCTCCTAAGTCTGAGCTGGCGTGCGGAGGAAACTGCCTGAATTGTGCCGGCTGTACCGGTATGACGAATCATGCGGTAATTGCGGAAAAGAAGGCAGAGGCTGCAGCTAAGTTAGCAGCAGAAAAGAAAGCCGCAGCTGAGAAGGCTATGGCGGCAAAGAAGGCAGCGGAAGAAGCAAAAGCTAAGGCTTTAGAAGCAGAGAATAAATAAGGAGGAAGTGGAGAAATGAAAGAATTATTATTAATTGCCATCGGTTCCGCGTTGGTAAATAACGTAGTTTTAAGCCAGTTCCTCGGTCTCTGCCCGTTCCTTGGCGTTTCCAAGAAGACAGAGACGGCTGCTGGTATGGGTGCAGCGGTTATTTTCGTTATCACCATCGCGACTGCCTGCACAAGTCTTGTTTATGATTTTGTGCTTATTCCGTTAAAAATCGAATATCTTCAGACTATCGTATTCATCCTTGTAATCGCAGCGTTGGTGCAGTTCGTGGAGATGTTCCTGAAGAAAAATATGGTAAGCCTTTATCAGGCCTGGGTGTATATCTTCCGCTGATCACAACAAACTGTGCTGTTCTCGGTGTAGCCCTGACAAACGTGCAGGAGGGATATAATTTTATCCAGAGCGTAGTCAATGGTATCGGTATTTCCGTCGGATTCACGATCGCTATCGTCCTGCTCTCCGGTATCCGCGAGAAGATCGAGCACAATGATGTGCCCCATTCTTTTCAGGGTTCCCCGATCGTTTTGATCACAGCAGGTCTGATGTCCATCGCATTCTTCGGATTTTCCGGTCTGATTTAAAGGAGGAGTCGAAGGATGAATATTACAGGGATCATAATCGCGGCAGTCGTTGTCGGTGCGGTCGGTATTGTCATCGGCGTGCTCCTTGGCGTTGCCAGTGAAAAATTTAAGGTTGAGGTAGATGAGAGGGAGGTTCTTGTCCGTGCAGAGCTTCCCGGAAACAACTGCGGCGGCTGCGGATATGCAGGCTGTGATGCTCTTGCAAAAGCCATCGCAGAAGGTAAGGCGGCAGTAAATCAGTGTCCTGTAGGAGGAGCTGCGGTGGCAGACAAGATTGCCGCCATCATGGGTGTTTCTGCCGGTGCCGCAGAGAAGAAGGTTGCTTTTGTTAAATGTAAAGGCACCTGCGATAAGGCAAATGTCCAGTATAACTATTATGGAATCGATGACTGCGTTAAGATCGCAGCAGCAGTTCCGGGATCAGGAAGCAAAGCCTGTTCTTATGGCTGTCTCGGCTCCGGAAGCTGCGTAAAGGCATGTCAGTTTGATGCGATCCACGTTGTTGACGGTGTTGCAATAGTCGATAAGGAGAAATGTGTTGCCTGCGGCAAATGTGTGGCTGTATGCCCGCGCGGACTGATCGAGCTTGTTCCTTACAAGGCAGAGCACCTTGTTCAGTGTAATTCACACGATAAGGGTGTTGATGTCAAGAAGAAATGTGACGCCGGATGTATCGGCTGCACTCTTTGCACAAAGCAGTGTGAGTCTGATGCGATCCACATGGATAACAATCTGGCTGTGATCGATTACGAGAAGTGTACGAATTGCGGAAAATGTGCCGCAAAGTGCCCGGCAAAGGTAATCAGATAAATTTCGGATATATTAAAGAAGAAAGCCCCCTGTTTTTTGCGGATCGCAAAATACAGGGGGTTTTAGCAGAGCTGTGGGTGAGAAAAATCTGCCGAACAGCTTCCGCAGGAGGGGGCTATTTATGAAAGCGAACGGTCGGAAGATTCCATTTATACTTGCGGGCAAGGATCCTGATCATGACGACAAAGGCCGAGCTGACAGCCATAGCCGCATCGGAGTCGCAGTGAGGGAGCAGGTAGAGATAGAGAACTGCACCGGCAATAGAGGCGCAGGCATATATGTGTTTTCTAAGGACAGCCGGTGTCCTTCCGGCAAGGATGTCTCTGAGGATACCGCCTCCCACCCCCGTCGTAACGCCTAAGAATACACAGAGAAATCGGTATTGGCCATGTCCGGCAGAAATTGCGAGATTAATTCCGGTTGCGGTAAAAAGACCAAGGCCTATGGCATCCAGCAGGTTTAAAAGATCATCATAAGCCTTTGAGAGCGGCTCAAAATAAACGTGCCATTGAAATTTTACACACACAAAGAGAAGGGATACCACCCAGAAGGCAATGACGACATTTGTGGAATTTATAAAGAGTGAGGGTGGGGTACGTCCGATGATCAGATCCCGGAGCATTCCGCCGCCGCAGGCTGTTGTGATGCCAAGAACAACGACTCCAAAATAATCGAGACGGTTTTTTATGGCGATCATTGCACCGGAACAGGCAAAGGCGACGGTTCCGGTTAATTCAAAAAATGAGTAGACACTGTTTGGACCCATTTAAGCTATCGTTCTCCTCTCAATTTGTAATGCTGCCGCTATTATAAGCTGTTTTATTGCATTGGTAAAGGAGGGAGTTTCAAATTGCCCATTGAAAATAATTATAAGATAAAGGGGAAGTATTCACTCCCCCTTTTCATGTATGCGGTAACGCCCATTATGAAATCTTTGTTCCGCCGCGTCCGTTCAGTGCATCTTTAGCCATATCCATGGAGGTAATGATTGCCTGACGTCCTTTTCCGTTGTTGATAAAGTCGATGGCAGATTCGATCTTCGGAAGCATGGAGCCGGCTGAGAACTGACCCTCCTTCGCATAGCGCTCAGCATCTGTTACGGTAAGCCTGTCTAAAAGGATCTCATGGTTTGTTCCGTAATTTAGGCTGACATTATTTACACCCGTAAGGAACATGAGGACATCGGCATCCACTTCTTTTGCGAGAAGTCCGGCAGTACGATCCTTTTCAATAACAGCACTGGCACCCTTTAAGCGGCTGCCCTGTTCCATGACCGGAATACCGCCGCCTCCTGCAGCAATAACGAGCTGATCGGCATCAAGAAGCGCCTTGATGGAGTCGATCTCAACGATCGCCACCGGCTTAGGAGCAGCTACGATACGGCGATAGCCATTTTCTGTTTTGACGGTATAGTTACCCTTTTCCTCCTCAACCGTTGCTTCCTCGGCTGTCATAAGGCGGCCGATGACTTTAAGCGGGGTGTAGGAGGATTCGTCGTAAGGATCGACTGTAACCTGTGTCAGTATCGTGGCTACTGATTTATAGATGCCGCGCTTAAGAAGCTCACAGCGGAGGGCGTTCTGAAGATCGTAGCCGATATAGCCCTGGCTCATAGCCGAGCAGACTGACATTGGTGCCGGTGTATATTCGGGATGCTCCTTAGCAAATTCGTTGAGGGCGGTATGGATCATTCCGAGCTGGTGACGGTTTCCGTGAGTGATGGCCACCTGCCATCCGTCCTGAATAAAATCTGTGATTACTTTTGCAGTCTTAGCTACAGCAGTCTTCTGCTCCGGGAGATTTGTTCCGAGAGCGTCATGGCCGAGAGCCAGTACAAGTCTTTTTTTTGCCATAAGTGTCCGTTCCTTTCATTCATTGAATTTGACAAAAACGTAACTGTTCAGTAGGTCTGCGCACTTGCTGCGCTGACCGTAAGAAAACATAGGCTGGAAGGCAAAAATCCCATCAGCGAAGCTGATCTGGAATGGATTTTTGCACGTAACTATGAAGGTACTGAATAGTTACGTATAATCCTAAATTAGGAGTACTCTGTTCTGCGCTCACATCTGCAGAAGCTGTAAAAGGCAGTTTTTCGGGATACATGGCGGCACAAAAGAGCAGTTCAGAGAGAGTGACAATCAGAGCAGCACGGACTGTCGGAAAAGCCCGTCGGCCCGTTCAGATAAACGGAGGTAGAAAAGTGACCAGAAGGGAAGCCAGAGAACATTGTTTTAAAATGCTGTTCTCTGTGGATTTTTATACAACCGGTGAAGAAGCAAAAGCACAGATGGAGCAGTATTTTCAGTCCCCGGAAGAGGACGATACAGCTTCTGACGGCACTCTCCAGGTAGTGCATAAGGTTGATATTGGGGAAAAGGATCAGGAATATCTTCGTGAGAGAACTTCTAGGATAGTAGATCTGGTAGAAGAGATCGATAAAAAGATCGACGAAGTGGCAGCCGGATGGAAGACAAAACGTATGGGAAAGGTAGAACTTGCCATTTTACGTCTTGCGGTTTATGAGATGCTTTATGATAATACCATTCCGGAGCCCAGAATGAGGATTTAGTCCATTCCGGCTTCTCGTCGAATACATGTCCGGTTTGCTGCCAGTTCACCAAATCGGTAGAGTGCCAAATGAGCAGTCCCGGTGCGTAATTGAAAGATGAGTTTGTCATGTAGAAGTCTTTTCCTTCCCTGATGATGGACGGGTCGGGATAATCCCCACTCAAAAGCAGGCGAGGGAAGGTTTGTGCACGGCCTGTGGTTGCCAGGCATAAAAATAGTAAACTAAGAATCAGTTTGTTGATACGAGTACTGTTCATGGTTTAAGT
>USQV01000103.1 GCA_900556965.1 uncultured Clostridium sp. | reverse complement strand
GCTTTTCAACGACCTCACGCTGAAGGATCGGGAGCATGGCATAGCCGCCGCCGAAGGTGAGACCTCCAATCCGGGCAAAGGTGAGAAAGAGATCAAGAAACTTGTTCATATTCACTTCTCCTTTTAGTATTTTCTCAAAATATATGACACAATTATAAATATAGCAGAAATAGTGAAAAAATCAATAAGCATTTTGGTTTCGTTAAAATCCTTGCAAAAAGGAGGAGAGTGAGTGTATAATAGCTTTTACTATGCAAATAACGGAGGTATCACATGGCAAAAGAGCAGTATAATGCTGACAGTATCACTGTCCTGGAGGGACTGGAAGCCGTCAGAAAAAGGCCCGGAATGTATATCGGCGGTGTTGGTACCAAGGGCTTAAACCATTTAATATATGAGATCGTAGACAATGCAGTCGATGAGCACCTGGCAGGCTTCTGCACGGAGATCCGCGTGATCTTGGAAGCAGACGGCTCCTGCACGGTTGGCGATAACGGCCGCGGAATACCGGTGGGACTCCATAAAAAAGGAGTATCCGCTGAGCGTATCGTGCTTTCCACGCTTCATGCAGGCGGAAAATTTGATAATGATTCTTATAAAACAAGCGGCGGTCTTCACGGAGTAGGTTCATCTGTCGTAAATGCACTTTCAGAACGGATGACCGTGAAGATATCCCGCGACGGATCGATATATTATGACGAATATAAGAAGGGGATTCCTGTTATCGAATTAAAGGACGGCCTTCTTCCCGTGATCGGTAAGACAAAGAGTACCGGCACCGAGATCAACTTCCTTCCGGATGCAGCAATATTTGAGAAAACAAAGTTTAAGGCAGACTGGTTAAAAAGCCGCCTTCATGAATCTTCTTATTTAAATCCCGGTCTTAAGATCTTTTATGAGAACCGGCGGGCCGGTGAGGAGGAGTCAGAGGTCTATTCTGAGCCGGATGGCATCATCGCTTATGTAAGAGAGTTAAATTCAGGAAAGGAACCGGTCCATGAGCCGGTCTATTTTAAGGGGACTGCCGATAATATGGAGGTGGAGGTGGCATTCCAGTTTGTCGATGCCTTCGAGGAAAATGTACTCGGCTTCTGCAACAATATCTTCACCCAGGAGGGCGGCACCCATTTGGTGGGCTTTAAGACAAAGTTTACCATGCTGATCAATTCTTATGCCAGAGAGCTGGGTATCCTGAAGGAAAAGGATGCGAACTTTACCGGTGCAGATACCAGAAACGGGATGACTGCCGTAGTCGCCTTAAAGCATCCGGATCCGATCTTTGAAGGACAGACAAAGACAAAGCTTGCAAGTGCTGACGCCGCCAAAGCAGTAGCTGCGATCTGCGGTGAGGAATTACAGCTGTTCTTTGACCGGAATTTAGAGACATTAAAGGCCGTGATCGCATGTGCGGAAAAATCCGCAAAGATCCGAAAGGCAGAAGAAAAGGCGAAGACAAATATGCTTTCCAAGTCAAAATTTTCCTTTGACAGTAATGGAAAGCTCGCAAACTGCGAAAGCAGGGATCCTTCCAAATGCGAGATATTCATCGTTGAGGGAGATTCCGCCGGAGGCTCAGCTAAAATGGGACGTGACCGCCAGTTTCAGGCAATCCTCCCGATCAGGGGAAAGATCCTCAATGTGGAGAAGGCATCCATGGATAAGGTGCTGGCTAATGCGGAGATAAAAACCATGATCAATACCTTCGGATGCGGATTCTCCGAGGGCTACGGAAACGATTTCGATATCAGCAAGCTCCGCTACGATAAGATCATACTTATGACGGATGCGGATGTGGACGGAAGCCACATTGACACGCTGCTTTTAACCTTTTTATACCGCTTTATGCCGGAGCTGATCTATGACGGACATGTGTATATCGCCATGCCGCCTCTCTACAAGGTCGTTCCGAAGAAGGGCGAGGAGAAATATCTCTACGATGACAAGGCCCTTGAGGATTATAAACGTTCTCATTCTGGAGGCTTTACGCTGCAGCGCTATAAGGGTCTTGGTGAGATGGATGCCGAGCAGCTCTGGGAAACGACGCTGAATCCGGAGAACCGTGTCTTAAAGCGGGTTGAGATTGAGGATGCCAGACTGGCCAGCGAGGTCACAGAGCTCTTGATGGGAAGCGATGTGCCGCCCCGTAAAAAATTTATTTACGATCATGCTGATGAAGCGGAGATCGACGCGTAAAATGCCCGAAGGAGAGGTTTAAAAATGGCAGAAAAGATATTGAGAACTGAATATTCGGAGGAAATGCAGAAAAGCTATCTGGATTATTCCATGAGCGTCATCACCGCCAGAGCCATACCTGACGCCAGAGACGGCTTAAAGCCGGTGCAGCGCCGTGTGCTTTATGACATGGGAGAGCTGCATCTGGATCATGATAAGCCTCACAGGAAATCGGCACGTATCGTCGGCGATACCATGGGTAAATTTCATCCCCACGGAGACAGCTCGATCTATGAAACACTTGTCGGTCTGTCTCAGGTCTTTAAAAAGGGGATGGCTCTCGTGGACGGTCACGGAAACTTCGGCTCCATTGAGGGGGACGGAGCCGCAGCCATGCGTTATACGGAGGCAAGACTGAAAAAATTCACTCAGGAGGTCTATCTGAAGGATCTTGACAAGACAGTGGATTTTGTTTCAAACTATGACGAAACAGAGACGGAGCCGGAGGTCCTTCCGGTTCGTGTACCGAATCTTCTGATCAACGGAGCAGAGGGAATCGCTGTCGGCATGAGCACAAGCATCCCGCCCCATAATCTCGGCGAGGTCATCGACACGGTAAAGGCTTATATCGATAACCGGCTTCTCACCGTGGAGGATCTTATGGAATATCTTCCGGGTCCGGATTTTCCCACCGGAGGCATCATTGCAAATAAAAGTGAGCTCCTCTCTATCTACGAAACAGGAACCGGAAAGCTTAAAATCCGGGGAAAGATCGAGGTGGAATTAGGCCGAAGAAAATCAGATCGAGATAAGCTTATCATCACAGAGATCCCGTATACGATGATCGGCGCAGGGATCAATAAGTTTTTATCGGATGTCGCCGATCTGGTCGAGAGCAGGAAGCTTCCGGATGTCGTGGATATATCCAACCAGTCGAGTAAAGAAGGCATCCGTATTGTGCTGGAGCTTAAAAAGGATGCAGATGTAAACAGGATCCGAAACATTTTATATAAAAAGACAAAGCTTGAGGATACATACGGTGTCAATATGCTGGCAATCGATGGCGGACGTCCCGAGACCATGAACCTGAAACAGATCCTCAACACCTTCCTTGAATTTCAGTACCGGAATCTTACCAAGAAGTATAATGTCCTTCTTGAAAAGGAGCTGGAAAAGAAGGAGATCCAGGAAGGTCTGATCGAAGCCTGCGACGTGATCGACCTGATCATTGCCGTACTCCGAGGCTCTAAAAATATGAAGGATGCCAAGGACTGTCTGATGACCGGCAATACGTCTAATATCAAATTCCGTATGCCGGGCTTTGAGGAGGATGCCAAAAAGCTGCACTTTACGGAAAAGCAGGCAGCAGCGATCTTAGATATGCGTCTTTATAAGCTGATCGGCCTTGAGATCATGGCCCTTCAGAAGGCCTATAAGGATACCCTGAAAAAAATACGCTACTATAAGCATATCCTTGCAAGTCAGAAAAATATGGATGTTCTTATCAAGGAAGATCTGGATGCTATCCGCAAGGAATTTGCAGAGGCCCGTAAAACCGTGATCGAGGACGGTGAGGAGATCGTCCTTGAGGAGGTCAAGGAGGCAGTGAAGGAAGTAGTCTTTATCATGGACAGATTCGGCTACTGTAAGGTCATGGACAAGTCGTTATATGAAAGAAACATCGAAACCGTACAGACAGAAAGCACCCTGACCCGTCAGGTGATGACCGATGACCGGCTCTGCTTTTTTACCGATACCGGCTCCATGTATCAGATCAAGGTAGCGGATATTCCCACCGGAAAGATTAAGGATAAGGGGATCCCCATCGAAAACATCAGTAAGTTTGAGGGATCCAAGGAACGGATCCTGATGGTTGAAACAGCCATGTCACTGCCGTCACGAAGATATCTCTTTGCAACAGAACAGGCAATGGTTAAGATCGTAGCCGGCGAGGAATTTATAACAGCAAACCGTATGGTGGCCTCTACAAAGCTTGCAGAGGGCGACCTTTTGGCGTTCATTACCCCTCTTTGCGAGGAAAAGGAGCTGGTGCTTCAGACAAGAGACAGCTATTTCCTGAGATTTTCCCTGGAGGAGATCCCTGTCTTAAAGAAAAACAGCCGCGGCGTCAGAGGAATGAAGCTTGAAAAGGATGATAAATTAGAACAGGTATGGTTTCCGGAGAGGGAAGCTTCCATACAGTATAAAGGAAAAGAGGTTCATTTAAATCGCCTTAAAATCTCTAAGAGAGACGGAAAGGGGACAAAGACCAGGATCTGATCTTATGGATCATGGTCAGAATCCTGCTTGCATTTTCCTACTGTTTGAGTTAGGATTAAGGAAATTGCCGTGTCTTTGATAAACAAAAGCTTGTTCGCGGCAGAAAGACATACATTAACACACGAGGAGAGACAACGATGAATAAAAAATTAAGAGTCGGCGTGCTCGGCGCCACAGGAATGGTAGGGCAGAGATTTATTGCACTTTTAGAAAATCATCCATGGTATGAGGTCGTGACCGTTGCTGCCAGCCCGCGCTCTGCCGGTAAAACTTATGAGGAAGCAGTCGGAGACCGTTGGAAAATGACGACCC
>USQV01000102.1 GCA_900556965.1 uncultured Clostridium sp. | reverse complement strand
ATGCACATTCGCGGGCAGCCGATTTGCCAGCATACAAAGAAATAATGAGGCCCTCTTGTCCGTCAGCAGGTGGAAATCGTCGATAAAGAGATAACAGGAAATTTCTCCTGCCAGCAGATGACACAGATCGTCCACCAGAAGTCCTCCGCCCGCTGCGTCCGTGGGACAGGGATATTCACGCAGAAAGGGAAAGCCTGCGCGGGCAAAGGCCTCCTGCACACTTTTCCAGAAAATGGCAAGGTTATCCGAATATACGCTGATACGGATAATCTGTATTTTCTCCGCTTTTGCCCGCTCTCCCAGATACCAGTTTACTGCTGTGGTCTTTCCGTAGCCCATGGGAGCGACCACAGTGGTCATGGCGCTTCGGGATATGGGGCGCAGACTCTCCTGAAGGCGCTCGGATATGTAAATGGTATTCAGATTCCATTTCGATTTTGGCATGATCCATACCTCCGACAATTAATTTTTTAAAGTTTCCGGTTCAAACAGTGTGGTTTTTATCAGATGTGCGTGTGAACTCTACTGTTCTGATTATATCATGTAAAAATGAACGTGGAAAGACTACCGGACTTTTAATGTGCAGATTTATATGCACATAAGTATTCCGCAGCTTCACGGGCAGGGAATACTGCACAGCGGGCAGAAAGCTTGTAATAACAAAGATATACTTGTATAATATAGACTGCGATATCCGTAAAATCCTGATCGTGATGTCACTCCAGATTATTTGAAAGGAAGCATTGTATGTCATTTATTAAAAAAGAACCTGTTCTCTCCGCTGCTGCGGCACTGGCCGCCATATCCGTGTTTTTTGTCCCTCCGTCCGCAAAATATTTCTCTTATATTGATTTTCGGACACTGGCGCTCTTATTTTCCCTGATGACGGTTGTTGCCGGCTTGAAGGAAATAGGACTGTTCCAATTTCTCGGTTCTTCCCTGCTTTCCGGTTTAAAAGGCACAAGGCAGCTGATCCTGACTCTTACGGCTCTCTGCTTTTTTTCGAGTATGCTGATCACAAATGACGTGGCTCTGATTACCTTTGTCCCCTTTGCGATCCTGATTTTAAACATGGCCGATCTTACAAAGCTTATGATCCCTGTGATCGTTCTGCAGACCATTGCCGCGAACCTCGGCAGCATGGCTACACCGATCGGGAACCCGCAGAATCTGTATCTGTACTCCTCATATAGCCTCTCCGCCGAAAAGCTTGTCGGATATATGCTGCCTCTCACCGTATTTTCCGCCCTGCTTCTTGTGATTGCCATACTATTTATTAAAAATCATCCCCTGTCCGTCAAGCCATCCTTTCTTAAGGAAGCCTCTCGCCCGGAAATGTCATCACTTATCTTCTATCTCATTCTTTTTCTTGTATGCCTCGGATGTGTGATGCGGATCTATTCATGGCCTGTAATGCTTATCGTGATCCTGCTGGCCGTTCTTTTTAAAGACCGCACTCTCTTTCAGAGAGTCGATTATTTTCTGCTGCTGACCTTTGTATGCTTCTTTGTATTTATCGGCAACATGGAACGTCTTCCGGCAGTGTCCTCTCTGCTCACAAAGCTGATCGCCGGACGGGAATTTGCTGCCGGCGTTCTCTTAAGCCAATGCATCAGCAATGTACCGGCAGCGATCCTGCTCTCCGGCTTCACCGATGCAGTCCGTCCGCTCCTTTACGGTGTCAATATCGGCGGCCTCGGAACGCTGATCGCCTCCCTTGCCAGTGTGATCTCCTATCGCGCTTATGCTGAGGTACCGGAAGCAAGATCCGGAACCTACATGGTCGTATTTACTGCCTACAACCTTGTCTTCCTTGCTGTTTTATGTATTGCCGGATGGGCATTAATGGCACAGTAATTCTGATTCGTGTTTCTGATCCTTGTCCGTGTTTTCCGGAGCTGTCGCATGAGCAATTTTTTTGCTTGGCGGCAGCTTATTTTTCTTTCTGCCCTTGACATCTCACTATATATTCCATATAATGAAATCAATTCCACATTATGGCATTTGAAAAAGCAAATAAGGGAGGAGATTTTTATGGCAGACCTGATCTATGAAGTACATAACCATCTTGCACGCATCACACTGAACCGTCCTAAACAGCTTAACTGTTTCAGTGAAGAAATGATCCGTCTCTGGACGGAAGCCCTTGAGGATGTCCGTGACAATGACGAGGTATACGCGCTCCTGCTGTCCGGGAATGGAAAAGCCTTCTGTGCGGGCGGCGATGTCAAGGCAATGGCAGCCGGTGACGGATTCTTTAAAAGCAATGAAGATATCTCCTCCACTGCCCTTGCAAGAAAAAACTCACTCTGGAAAGGCATCCAGCGGATCCCGCTCCTCTTAGAAGAAATCGATAAACCGGTGGTGGCAAAGCTTCACGGAGCTGCTGTCGGAGCCGGGCTGGATATGGCTCTCATGTGCGACGTGCGGATCGCCGGTGAAAGCGCTTCCATGTCAGAAAGCTATTTTAATGCCGGTATCGTTCCCGGAGACGGCGGAGCTTATTTCCTCCCGCGTTTAGTCGGACGGGACAAAGCATTAGATTTGTTCTGGACAGCCCGAACCTTAAAAGGAAAGGAAGCCGCAGACATGGGGCTTGTCACCTACTGCATTCCCGACGAGGAACTGGATACATTCGTGGAAAACTATATGCAAAAGCTTCTTGACGCACCGCAGCAGGCAATGCGCCTTACCAAGCGTGCTGTTTTACAAGGAGAACAGAGCACACTCCGCGCATCCTTAGACCTCATCTCCTCCTTCATGGGAATCGTCACTGAGCTCGATGACTACCATAAGAGAACCAGCGCCCTTGTGGAAAAAATGCAGCACGCAAAAAACACCGCCGAAACAGCCCAGCAGCGTTAGGGCCTTCAGCGGTGTTTGCCGAAATATTTTTTATTTTATTTCCTATTTTGCGTCTCCGTATTCCTTAAACAGACGAACATAGAAATCAACGTTATCCGGGATCACATTGCAGTCAATGTGCTCATTGACCTGATGTGCTCCGGCTGTGCGGTCGCTGTGCTTGATTCCGGTCACGCGGTATACGCTCTTTGTCGGAGTCAGATCGCAATAATATCTGGAATCTGTTCCGCCTGCAAGCATAGACGGCATAACCGTGATTCCCGGATATTTGTCCTCAAAGATCTTTGTAAGGAGACGATAGCCATAGCTTTCTGTTGTGGAGATTGCCGGCGGGTTGTGTCCCTTAACAAGGCGTACTTTAACTTCTTCCGAAAGTACCTTTGCAAAGTGTGCCTCCAGATCCTCCAGTGTCTCTCCCGGCAGAAGACGGCTGTTCGTGATAACTACGGCACGCTCCGGAAGGATGTTAGCCTGATCGCTGCCGCTTGCCATTGTAGCGGCCGTTGTGGTGCGGAGCATCTGGTTTGCCTTCTTATCTGTTTCTGCCAGCTGCTTTAATTCCTCCCAGTTTGCCTCAGGATCCTGATAAAGCTCACCTAAATGTCCCGGGGTAAAGGGTGCCAGTGCCTTCATTTCTGCGATCACCGGAGCGGTAAGCTTTGCCTCCATACGATTATTTTCCAGCTGCCATACTGCGTTTCCAAGCTTTCCGAGAGCTGTATGTACCGGCGGGAAGGAGGAATGACCACCTTCATCCTCTACACTGAATTCATAATCTGCATAGCCCTTTTCACAGGTGACGATGGTTGCTACGAGCTTTCCGTCCATTTCTGAGATTCCGCCGCACTCATCGATTACCATGCCAAACTGGATCCCACGCTTTAAAAGCTCATCATGAACGATCTGGCAGGCAGCTCCCGGGCCGCCCATGATTTCCTCATTGTATCCGAATGCAAGATAAATATCGTAATCCGGAACAAATCCATCTGCGATGAGCATTTCCAGTGCATCCAGATAAGCCTGCATATTACACTTGGAATCTGTGCATCCACGTCCCCACATAATATTGTCCTCATCTACATGAGCAGAAAATGGCGGATATTTCCACATGGAATGATCTCCCTCCGGAACCACATCCTGATGAGCGGTCATAAGGAGAGGAAGATTTCCGGATTTTCCTGTTCCCTTCCATGTATAAAGAAGGGCACACTTTCCGATAATCTCTTTTTTAAGAGTCTTGTGAACAAGAGGATATGCCTCCTCGAGATAAGCATGAAGCTTAAAGAAATCATCGACTCTCGTTTTTTCCGGATCTGCACTGGAAACTGTTGGGATCTGAACCATTCCCTGCAAATGTCTGACAAAAAGCTCCTTATCGTAATTCATGTTTTTATACCTGATCCAATTCTTTTCTTCTAAATCGGATCTTTCCTTTCTCCCGAAGGCTATCGGGGTTTTTTAATGATTCTGAAAGTCTATTGTCACGTCTCCGTTTTCATCATATTTGACCGCGTCCTTATCAAGGATCAGCTTATTCGCTGTTTCAAGGAACTCCGGTATCGACGTGTAAGCCGGTTTATAATTTTCAATGATCTCTTTTGCGGCTGCCGCATTGTTTCCAAGCAGTGCATCAGCTAAAAACAGCTGTGCCTTTGCGGAATTGACACACAGACGATTTGGATCCGTCACCTTATAATCAATGCCATGAACGACTCCTGAAGCTCCGCTCGCATTAAACTGAACTCCCGGCATGATCTGCGTTACATCACCGAAATCGGTCGTTCCTGTCTGCCATTCTTCATAGTCAAAGCTTACATGTTCTTCTCCGACCAGCTCACAGCAGCATTTCTCTGCCAGCTTCATCAGCGTCGGATCGTGGAATGCGGGGGAATGACCCGG
>USQV01000101.1 GCA_900556965.1 uncultured Clostridium sp. | reverse complement strand
GGTACACTGATGAGCGGAAGCGGCCCGACCGTGTTTGGAATTTTCAAGGCGCCGGAGTCGGCAGAAAAAGCTTACCGGGTATTAAAAGCGGCTCAGGACGGCAGACTGGCCAGACAGGTATATCTGACCGGCTTTTTCAATGCAAGACAGCCGGAAACAAAGAATCAAGAGGGAGAAGGTTAATGACAAAGAAGTTTGAAGTAAAGATGGATGAATATCTGCCCCTTCGAGATGTGGTGTTCAAAACCCTGCGGCAGGCGATCTTAAAAGGTGAGCTGGAGCCGGGGGAGCGGCTGATGGAGATCCAGTTAGCAGAACGGCTCGGAGTGAGCCGGACTCCGATCCGTGAGGCAATCCGGAAGCTGGAATTAGAGGGACTTGTCCTCATGGTTCCGAGAAAGGGAGCGGAGGTCGCCAGAATATCGGAAAAAAATCTCAGGGATGTTCTGGAGGTGAGAAGGACCCTTGAGGAGCTGGCAGTGGATCTGGCATGCCAGAGGATGAATCAGGAGGAGCTTAAAGAGCTTAAGGAAACTGCAGCACAGTTTGCCCAGGCGGTCCGCGAGGGAGATGCCATGCAGATCGCCCAGACGGATGAGCATTATCATGAGATCATCTACAACAGTACGGGAAATGAGAAGCTGGTACAGATATTAAATAATCTCAGAGAACAGATGTATCGCTATCGGCTGGAGTATATCAAGGATGAGGATAAGCGGGATATCCTGCTGGTGGAGCATGAGCAGATCTTAAAGGCATTAAGCCTTCGCCATGTCCACGAGGCCAGGATCGCCATCCGGGAACATATTGACAATCAGGAGATCACGATCCTCAAAAATCTGAAGGAGCAGGAAAATGACATTCAAAGAAAAGTATCTGGCCGGAGAAATTGAATTTGAGGCCATAGACGATTATATAGATGTATGGAATAATAGTGACGATGAACAGACGCTGGCTCATTTTTTAGGTCTGAATGTGGAGGAAGAAGACATTTGGATCGATGACAGCGATGAGGCACTCAAGGAAATGTTGGATAAAGAGAGGAGTGGAAAGTAATGACGACAGTAACACTCGGAAGGACCGGTATAACCGTAAACAAGAACGGCTTCGGGGCTCTGCCGATCCAGAGGATCACAAAGGAGGAGGCCGCTTATCTCCTGAGAAAGGCGTATAACGGAGGGATCACGCTTTTTGATACGGCACGCGCATATTCAGACAGTGAGGAAAAGATCGGATATGCCATGAGTGACATCCGGAACCACATCTACATAACCACAAAGACGGCGGCAAAGAATGCGGAGGATTTTTGGAAGGATCTGGAAAAGAGCCTTTCTCTGTTAAAGACGGATCATATTGACGTATACCAGTTCCATAATCCGTCCTTCTGCCCGAAGCCGGGAGATGAGAGCGGCCTTTACGATGCGGCCTTAGAGGCAAAAAAGCAGGGAAAGATCCGTTTTATCGGGATCACAAACCACCGTCTGGCAGTCGCTCACGAAGCGGTAGAGAGCGGTCTTTATGATACACTTCAGTTCCCCTTCTGCTATCTGTGCAGTGAAAAGGACATTGAGCTTGTAGAGGAATGCAAAAAGAACGATATGGGCTTTATCGCCATGAAGGCACTGTCCGGCGGCCTGATCACCAATTCCGCAGCGGCTTATGCCTTCGAGGCCCAGTATGAGAACGTACTTCCGATCTGGGGCGTACAAAGAGAAAGCGAGCTGGATGAATTCTTAGGATATATCGAGAATCCGCCGGTAATGAATGATGAGATCCGTGCCCTGATTGCGGAAGACAGAAAGCAGCTGTACGGCAGCTTCTGCCGTGGCTGCGGATATTGTATGCCATGTCCGGCAGGGATCGAGATCAACAACTGTGCGAGAATGTCTCTTTTACTCCGCCGTTCCCCGTCGGCAGGACACCTTTCCCCGGCGGGACAGGAGAAGATGATGAAGATCAAGGACTGCCTCCATTGCAACCAGTGTATGAGCAAATGTCCTTACGGACTGAATACACCGGAGCTTTTACAGAGAAATCTGAAGGATTATGAGGAGGTTCTAGCCGGAAAGGTCATGACCCCGACTAATTTCTAAGCTTAAAAGACAAATCGAAAAGGGAATCTGGAGGATCAGATTCGGAAGGGCCGCCGCGTGTGCGGCTTTTCCAAGACATTTCGGTTAGCTAACGCTAATAAATATTACCATAAACTACAGTAAATAAACGAATAGAAAGAAGGAATTAAAATGATTCAAACAACAGTAAAGGTCTCAGGAATGGCGTGTTCCATGTGTGAAGCCCATATCAACGATGCGATCCGCAGTACATTTTCCGTAAAAAAGGTGTCCTCCTCCCACGCTAAAGGAGAAACCGTGATCATCTCTCAAGAGCCGCTGGACGAAAATGCTCTGCGCGGGGCCATCAATGCCACCGGCTACTCTGCAGGAGAAATTACTTCTGTGCCTTACGAGAAAAAGGGCTTTTTTCATTTTGGGAAAAAATAGTTCCGAGAAAATGGACGGATTCCTCGCTTTTGTTAAAAATCTATAAATTCCTGACAGGTTCTTGACATGGTGACAGACTGTCACTATAATAAGTGACGAGTTGTCACTATTTGTTAGAGGAAAGTGAGGAATAAACATGCCTACAGATCGGTTTTTCAGACTTTGTGACACAAAGCAGAGAGTCATACGGGAAGCGGCCCTTAAGGAGTTTAAACGGGTACCTCCAGAGGAGGTGTCCATAAACAGGATCATTCAGGATGCGGAGATATCCAGAGGCAGCTTTTATACATATTTTGAGAGTAAATACGACCTGCTGGGCTGGCTGATCCAGGATAAGGTCACAGAACATCAGAATTATTACAGAAACAGTCTGGAAAAAAATCATGGTGATATCTGGCAGACTATGGACACAGCCTTCAGAGTGTGCGTGAAGTTTACGATGGAGAGCGGCTTTGTCGATATGATACAGAATCTGATGGAGAGCAAGTCGTTCATGTATATGTTCAAGCAGAAGATGGATGCAAACGGAGAGATAGGAAAACCTGCTTTCATCAAGGGGTACCAGATGGAGATCTATGAGATGACGGATAAGAAAAAATGTCCGCTGACTCCGGAGCAGTTTTCGGATCTGATTGATCTTCACATGGTCATTCTTATGACTGCGTTAAAATCCGTATGTCGCAATAAAACAGCGTTGGATGAGGCAGAAAAAGTATATTGGAGACAGCATCGTCTGCTTCGGTACGGAGCCTGTGGACTGGAAAAACTTCAGAATATTTAAGAAAGGCAGGAGTGAATCGGATATGAAAAAAATCGTTAAGATCGTAATGGGAGTAGCAGCAGTCGGAGCAGTCGGTGTCCTTGTATTTGCCCGGATCAACAAAAAGGAAGAACCTATCGAGGCGGTACCGGATCCGGTCGTACAGATCCAGAACCCGGAAATGGGGACAATTGAGCTTTTCACGGATCTTACCGGCAGCGTAGAGCCGCAAGGCTCCGCTTATGTAATAAATAAAGGAGTCGGAGAGGTTCTTGAGGTCTATGTAAAGCAGGGCGATACGGTGGAGAAAGGACAGAAGCTCTATAAGATCGACAATAAATCGCTGGATGCAGCAAGGATCTCAGTAAATACGGCAAAGCTGTCTTTAGACAATGCACAGACAAACTTAAACCGTATGAAAGTGCTCTATGAGAGCGGAGATATTTCTGCCCAGAGCTATGAATCGACGGTGAACGGTGTCGATATGGCAAGACTCCAGTATGAATCGGCAAAGCTAAATTACGATGTTCAGGCGGAAAATACCGTTGTTTCCGCTCCGATCGGAGGTGTTTTGGAGAGCTTCAGCGTGGATGTTCATGACATGATGAACAGCGGAGGCATGGCAGGAATGATTGCCGGAGAAGGAAGCAAATCGATCTCCTTCAATGTAAGCGAACGCGTCCATAAGGGAATTAAAGCCGGAGATCCGGTGGAGGTCGAGAAAAACGGAACTCAGTATCAGGGAACGATCACAGAGGTCGGAAATGTGGTGGATCAGTCCAGCGGACTTTTTAAGGTGAAGGCATCTCTGGAGGGGGCGGATGCACTGGCAACGGGAAGTATCGTGAAGCTCTACGTAACCTCCGAGAAAGCGGAAAATGTCATGACGATCCCTGTAGACTGTGTCTTTCACAGCAACGGCCAGGCATACGTCTTTACCTACGATCCGGCCGGTATCGTCCACAGGACAGATATTGAAGAAGGGATCATCAGTGAGAAAACATGTCAGGTAGAGTCCGGACTTACCTACGATGACCGCGTGGTGACAACGTGGTCGAATGAGCTCTATGAGGGAGCTGCCGTGAAGCTTTTAGAGGAACAGGGTACGACAGAGGAAACAGAGGCAGCAAAATAAGGAGGCAGAAACATGGGACTTACAAAAAAGGTATTAAAAAGGCCGGTCACAACGCTTCTTGTGATCCTGTGCCTGATCGTATTTGGCCTGTCCTCGGTTTTTTCCTCCCAGCTTGAGCTGATCCCGGAGATGGAAATGCCGATGTTGGTCATCAACGCCGTTTATCCGGGAGCCAGCCCGGAGGATGTGGATGAGCTGGTGACAAAGGTGATCGAGGATGAAGTCGGAACCTTAAACGGTGTAGACAGCATGACCAGCATGTCCGCAGAAAACTATGCGATCATCCTTCTTCAGTATGATTACGGAAAAAATCTGGATGATGCGTATGATGACCTGAAGAAAAAGCTGGACGGGATTTCCTCCAGTCTTCCGGATGATGTAAAAAC
>USQV01000100.1 GCA_900556965.1 uncultured Clostridium sp. | reverse complement strand
AATATTCAAACGATCTGCCCGCTTCATGGCCCGGTATTAAAGGAAGATCTGGGACATTACCTCGGCCTTTACGATATCTGGTCCTCCTACCGTGTGGAGAGCGAGGGCGTTGTTATCGCCTATACCTCTGTTTACGGAAACACAAAGGCTGCGGCAGAGCTTCTTGCCCGGAGGCTGGAAGAAAAGGGATGCAAAAAGGTGGTGCTCCACGATCTGGCACGCGCAGACATGGCCGAGGCAGTGGAGGATGCCTTCCGTTACGGCAAGCTGGTTCTGGCAACAACGACATACAATGCAGATATATTCCCGTTTATGAGAGAATTTATCCAGCATCTGACAGAGCGCGGATACAAGAACCGCACGATCGGCCTGATGGAGAACGGATCCTGGGCACCGACAGCGGCAAAGGTAATGCGCGGGATGTTAGAGGGCTGCAAGGGAATCACCTTTACCGATACAGCTGTCCGGATCATGTCGGCCTTAAACGATGAAAACAGAGAGCAGATCGAAGCGCTGGCAGCAGAATTGGTATAAAAACAGGAACGAAAAAGAGGAGTAATTATGTTTCGCAGAATTGGACAGGAGGACGCCTGCTGGTGTGGCAGCGGAAAAAAATATCGTGATTGTCACATGGAGTTTGACCGAAAAGTCAGCCGTGCAAGATTTATGGGACATGAGGTTCCTTCCCACAGGATCATTAAGACCCCGGCCCAGATCGAAGGGATCCGCGAGAGCGGAAAGCTGAACGTGGCTGTTCTGGATCATGTGGCAGAGCGGATAAAGGCAGGGGTGTCTACAGCGGAGATCGACCGCTGGGTGTATGATTATACAACTAAGCATGGCGGGATCCCCGCACCGCTGGGATATGAGGGCTTTCCAAAGAGCGTCTGCACATCCATTGATGCTCAGGTGTGCCATGGGATCCCATCGGAGGATACGATCCTCAAGGAAGGAGATATCATCAATGTGGACGTCTCTACGATCCTTAACGGCTTTTATTCGGATTCTTCCCGCATGTTCCAGATCGGAAAAGTAGATCCTGAGAAGGAAAAGCTTGTCCGTGTGACAAAGGAAGCTGTGGAAAAGGGACTGGCAGAGGTAAAGCCCTGGGGATATCTTGGCGATATGGGTCAGGCAGTCCATGATTACGTTAAGAAGCACGGCTACACGGTGGTTGAGGACGTGGGCGGCCATGGTGTCGGACTTGAATTTCACGAAGATCCGTTTGTCAGCTATGTGACGAAGCGCGGAACCGAGATGCTTATGGCACCCGGAATGATATTTACCATTGAACCGATGGTAAATATGGGAACAGACGAAATATTCGTCGATGACAGCAATGGCTGGACGATCTACACAGAGGACGGAAAGCCGTCCGCACAGTGGGAGATCATGGTGCTGGTAACCGAGAAGGGCCATGAGGTCCTGGCATGGTAAGAGAACAGATATAACCTGAAATTATACAAGGCATGAATATTTAGTAATTGTAATTTCAAAAAATATTTGTATAATAAAAAACAACCGAAAACGAATCGGAAATCTCAAGGGGAGGAAACGCAAATATGATGAACATAGTTCTAGCAGCAGTCATTATCCGAATTATTGTCAGCATTATCGTCGTGGACGGGAATGCTTATTTGCGTTATGCTGAACCAGGGATAAATTGACTGTGACATCGATCAAGTGACTTGAGACGTGGAATAGGAAGCCTTGCAGCACAACGCTGCAAGGCTTTTGTTATGTAACAGGAAATTCCGAGGAATTTAATCTCTGACATACAGACAAACAGAAAAGATGAGGGACAAATTATGAAAATGAATGGTGCACGAATTCTTGTGGAAGAACTGATCCATCAGGGGGTAGACGTAATATTCGGATATCCGGGCGGCGCTGTCCTGAACATTTACGATGAATTGTACCTGGCATCCAACAGAATCCGGCATGTACTTTCCGCCCACGAACAGGGCGCTGCCCATGCGGCTGACGGATATGCGAGGGCCAGCGGAAAAACAGGTGTAGTTCTTGCAACGAGCGGCCCCGGAGCCACCAATCTGGTGACAGGGATCGCCAATGCCTACCTTGATTCCGTACCAATGGTAGCGATCACCGGAAATGTGGCGGTGAACAATCTCGGAAAGGATTCCTTTCAGGAGGTAGACATCGTAGGTGTGACCCAGTCAGTGGTAAAGCACAACTTTATGGTGCGGGATGTAAAGGATCTGCAGCGGACGATCATCGAAGCCTTTGAGATCGCCAACACAGGCCGCAAGGGACCGGTGCTTATCGACATCCCAAAGGATGTGCAGGTCAATGAGTGCGAGTACATTGAGGACATGAAGGTTCCCTCTGTTGTAAAGAAGATAAAGAGCAGCACAGAAGGTATGGATG
This sequence comes from uncultured Clostridium sp., assembly GCA_900556965.1. The sequence goes on along the minus strand of USQV01000100.1, from coordinate 2,422 downwards.
AGCTGTTGGAGATGATAAAGAAAGCAAAACGGCCATTCATTTACGCAGGAGGAGGCGTGATCGCTTCAGGTGCAGAGGCAGAGGTCTTAGAGCTTTCCAAAAGGCTGGATGCGGCCGTGGGCCTCAGCATGATGGGCCTTACCGCAGTTCCCGCGTCCTATCCGTTAAATCTCGGAATGTGCGGAATGCATGGAAAATACGCCTCCATAAAAGCTCAGTCCGAATGTGATCTCCTTTTAGCAGTCGGTGTCCGCTTCTCCGATCGTGCGACGGGCGATATTGACGAATATACAAAAAAATGTATGACTGTTCATATCGACATCGACCGCGCCGAGATCGGAAAGAATGTAAATGCAGATATCAGCATGTGGGGAGATGTCAAGGAGATCCTGACAAAGATCCTTGCTGTTATACCAAAATATGAGCATCCGGAATGGGTAGCCCAGATCGAGGAGTATAAGAGCGCTGCGATCCTCCCGGCTCCACAGGCCTTCGGGCCTCAGGCCATCATCGAAGAAGTAAACCGTCACGGAAATGAGGATACCGTGGTGGCAACAGATGTAGGACAGCACCAGATGTGGACGATGCAGTATTATCGGTTTGAAAAATCCCACAAGCTTCTTACCTCCGGCGGACTCGGAACAATGGGATACGGACTCGGCGCTGCGATCGGCGGATGCATTGCTAACGGAAGAAAGCGTACAGTCCTCTTTACCGGTGATGGAAGCTTTGGAATGAACTTAAATGAGCTGGCAACGGCTGTCAGCCAGGAGCTTCCGATCACGATCATCGTTATGAACAACGATGTTCTCGGAATGGTGAGACAGTGGCAGACGATCTTCTATGACGGCCACTACTCCCAGACAACACTGGACAGAAAGACAGATTTCCCCGCATTGGCAAAGGCCTTCGGAGCTTTGGGATATGCCGCATATACGATGGAGGATCTTAAGAAGGCGCTGGATATCGCAGATCACTCCGAAGGGACAGTCCTGATCGACTGCCACATCGGCATGGATGAAAAGGTACTTCCAATGATCCCGCCGGGACGTTCCATCAAGGATATGATAGTGAAAGGATAAAAAGGATATGGTAGAGAGATTTGCAGTAGGCTTGATCGTAAATAACCGATTTGGCGTGTTGAACCGGATCGCCGGTCTCTACGCGAAGCGCTGTTATAACATTGACGCCCTTTCTGTCGGAGTAACGGAGGATCCGGAGTATTCCCGAATGACCATCGTATCCACAGGGGACGAATACATGAAGGACCAGGTCGTAAGACAGCTGGAAAAACTGATCGATGTTAAGAGTGTGGCGCTTTTAGAGCCGGAAAACACGGTATTCGCGCAGCATATATTTATAAAAATGCACCTGACGGGAACCCAGAGAGGTTCCTCCAAGCATCAGGTACTGGAGCTGATCAATCAGTATGGCGGTAAGGTGGCCGATTTCGGTGAAGAACATCTGACGGCAGAGATCACAGGAAGCAAGGAAAAAGTTGATTCCTTTATTGAAGCGGTAAGAGGCTTTGGAATCCTCGAGCTCAGCGGCTCCGGTGATATTGCTATCGGGCTGGGAATTGAAAATACGCTCAGCGTTTCAAACGAATAATCATTGCGGACAACTGTTCAGAACGTAGGACATTGGCGTCCCGGACAGCTTAGTATATACAACTACACACATGTAAAAGGAGAAAAAATTATGGCAACTATGTACTATGAGAGAGATTGTAACTTATCACTTCTGGACGGAAAAAAGATCGCAGTTATCGGCTATGGCTCCCAGGGTCATGCTCATGCCCTGAATTTAAGAGATTCCGGATGTGATGTTGTGATCGGTCTGTATGAGGGCTCCAAGTCCGCAGCAAAGGCAAAGGCGGATGGCTTTACCGTTATGAACACAGCAGATGCTGTTAAGGCCTCCGATATCATCATGATCCTTGTAAACGATGAAAAGCAGGCAGCTCTTTACAGAAACGACATTCAGGATTACATCACAGACGGAAAGACTCTCTGCTTTGCCCACGGCTTTAATATCCACTTCAAACAGATCATCCCGCCGGCAGGAGTTAACGTTATCATGATCGCTCCGAAGGGCCCGGGACATACCGTTCGTTCCCAGTATGTAGCAGGAAAGGGAGTTCCGTGTCTTGTTGCCGTTGAGCAGGATCCCAGCGGAAACTCCATGGAGGTCGCTAAGGCTTATGCAGCAGGCATCGGTGGAGCAAGAGGCGGCATCCTTGAGACAACATTTAAGGAAGAAACAGAAACAGATCTTTTCGGCGAGCAGGCAGTTCTCTGCGGCGGCGTGACCGCTCTTATGGAAGCCGGCTTCAACACACTGGTAGAGGCAGGCTACAAGCCGGAGAATGCATACTTTGAGTGTATCCATGAGATGAAGCTGATCGTTGACCTGATTTACC
>USQV01000099.1 GCA_900556965.1 uncultured Clostridium sp. | reverse complement strand
GACCTCCCGGGTCGTTAACAGTGCAAATGAGCTGGCCGGCAATCTGGATACCCTGATCGGTATCATGAATCAGTATTATGAGGATACCCAGGAAGCGATCACAAGCCTGGATCATGTTCTTGTGCAGATTGAGAAGACCTCGGAGGATCTTGCGGGAACCATGCAGACTGTAAACGATACACTTCGCGCGGCCAGCAAAAATTTCAGTGCTGCAGGAGATAATGCACTGAAGACCGGTCAGCTTGCTGTCGATAATACCAGAAAGATCGTAAAAAACACGGAGAATCTTAAAAACTCCGGTGCAGATCTGAGAAAGTCCATCAATGATGAGCTGGATGGAAAGGAAGCAGAGAACAATTTCCTGAACATGGATCCTTATGCAGAGAAGGAATCTCTGACCAGTGAAAAGAATCCGGAGCCGAACTCCGTGCAGATTATATGCCGCTCGGATGAGATCACGGTGAAGGAAAGTGCGAAGGGACTCGATTCTGAGGTGGATCCGGAGGGAAGCACACTTTGGCAGAGGATCATTAATGTATTCCGGAGAGTTACAGAGCTTATTTCCGGATTATTTGGAAAGGAATGATATTGACGATGAAAAAGAGATTGCTTCAAAAAGGAATCCTGACGGTAGGGGCATTAGGTCTTCTTATGGTGACACCGGCCTTTGCCATGGTAAAAAGCGTGGAGCTTCATATCGATACAGACAGCATTACCGATCATGAATCCGGTCGTGCTTTCCTTCCGCCGATCGAGCTCGAGGATCAGGATGAGGACATGATCCGGTTAAAGATTGATGATGAGGAGCTTCGAGATGCAGATCCGACGATCCCCTTTACCGTCCATTTTGAGCTGAATGCAGACGATGAGATCTTTGATGATGACCTGAAGATCCGTGGAACAGGGATCCGTCAGACGTATGTAGATGCAGTATCTGTCGATAATATGCAGGCTTGGGGCAGACTGTTAGTCTATCCGTTTTACCGTCTGCCTCAGCCGGAAAATGTTGCAGTCGACTATGAAAACGGGAAGATCTCGTGGTCGGAGGTTCCATACGCCGGCGATTATGAGGTCGTTATCAGCTATTCAAAGAAAAACGGTGATACAAAGACTGTTCGGAAAAGAACGAAGAATACGTCGATCGGAGCGGGAAATGAGATCAGTGCAAGCAGCAGCGGGACGATCTCGGTATCGATCCGTGCGCTGGCAACAGAAGAAGAAGGCTATGTGACAGCAGAGATCGTAAACGGTGTGGCACGCTGGGATGCATTTTCCGCTGCGGAAAAGTACAGAGTCTGCATTCAGTGGAATGACGCAGACGGAAAGCTCCATAAAAAAGAGGAAACATCGAACAAAACCAGTAAGGATGTGAGTGGGTATCTTAATACCGTGGATAAGAAGAATGTGACGGTAAAGGTACGGGCTATCCCGCGTCAGAATGAGTCAAAATATTATAATATTGCCGTCAGCGAATGGGCCGAAGGCGGAAACGGAGCTGCCGATACGTCGGATTACGATGTGGACGATATCTGGGAGATGATGGCAGAGTATGAGGCAGTCGTTGACGGAAATTTTTCAAAGGTCATGAAGCCGAATGCAGAAAATGGCGCAGAGAGGGAAAGTGCATGGAAGAAGACCGGATGGAAATGGCAGTATATATCCGATGGAGAACCGGCTCATGAGGGCTGGAAGGAGATCGACGGCATCTGGTACTATTTTGACGCAGATGGTTATATGCATCAGGGATGGCTGCAGGATGGAGGAAACCGCTACTATCTGGAAAGCCGTGCGGGAGCAGACTGCGGAAAAATGGTTGTCGGAACACGCCGAATAAACGGAAAAGAATATTTATTTGATACAAATGGCGCATGTCAGACAAGATAATATATCTTTAAGGCCGTTACTATGTGCTTAGTTGCCGCTTTTCGCATATTTTGTGTTTACAGATTTTTCGCCTTATGCTATAATTATCGGGCAGTTATGATTTGATGAGAATACGAAAAGGATGGTTTTGACATGGCAACTTTACTTGAGAACTGGAGAACCCTCGCTTACGGCGATGGCCTCGATGATAAAAAGAAAGAAGAACTCTGGAACGGATACTTTACGATCGAGAAGGGGATCTACGAGAAGCTCCTCTCCAACCCGACAGAGGTAGTGGAAGGAACAGTAAAAGAACTGGCTGAGAAGTATGAGACAGAGGTTCTTATCATGACCGGTTTCCTGGATGGCATCAATGAGAGCTTAAAGGGATACGAGAACCCGATCGATACAATGGACGAGGATACGGTTGTTAAGATCGAGATCGATCCGGAAAAGCTTTACTACAACATGGTTGAAGCAAAGGCAAGCTGGCTCTATGGCCTTCCTCAGTGGAATGAAATCCTGACAGAGGAAAAGAGAAACGAGCTTTATAAGAAGCAGAAGGCTTCCGGCACCGTGCGCCGCGAGGGCCATAAGATCTATCCAAACGATCCGTGTCCATGCGGAAGCGGCAAGAAGTACAAAAAGTGCTGCGGACGTAATTCGTAATATCCGGCGGACAGGCCATTACCCTCAAAAGGGTAGTGGCTTTTTCCTTATTTATGTTATGGAAAAAAACAGGAGGAAGATATGGACGCATATACAGGCTTTGCAGCCGTCTATGATACATTCATGGACAATGTTCCGTATGAGGAATGGTGTGGATATCTGACCGGACTTCTTACCGAGAATGGTGTTAAAGAGGGACTTGTCCTCGATCTTGGCTGTGGCACCGGCAGTCTCACGGAGCGTCTGGCAGACCGGGGATATGACATGATCGGAATCGATTATTCGGAAGAAATGCTGGAGCTTGCAATGGAAAAAAAGAGACGGTCGGGGAAGGATATCCTCTATCTATGCCAGGACATGCGGGAATTTGAGCTTTACGGCACCGTGCGGGCGGTGGTTTCCATCTGCGACTGTATGAACTACATCACAGAGCCGGAGGATCTTATACAGGTTTTCCGTCTTGTGAATAATTATCTTGATCCGCATGGCATCTTCATCTTTGATTTAAATACGGAATATAAGTACAGCGAGCTTATGGGAGACAACACGATCGCGGAGGACAGAGAGGATTCCAGCTTTATCTGGGATAATCAGTATGATCCAGAGGAACGTATCAATATTTATGATCTCTCCATATTTGTAAAAGAAGAAAAGGATCTTTACAGAAAATACCATGAGACGCATTATCAGAGAGCCTATTCCTTACAAGAGGTAAAGGACGCTCTTAAGGAAGCCGGACTGGAATTTGTCGCAGCTTACGATGCGTTTACAAAAAATGAACCGAAAACAGACAGCGAGCGAATCTATGTGATCGCCAGAGAATGCAAGAAGGCAGGTTGAGAAAAAATGTCAGATTATATTATCCGTGCAACGGCTGCTGATGGGCAGATCCGCGCCTTTGCGGCGACAACAAAAGATACAGTAGAAACAGCAAAAAATGCGCATAATACAAGCCCGGTGGCTACAGCTGCTCTTGGCCGGCTTTTGACCGCAGGTGCTATGATGGGCGTTATGATGAAGGGAGATAAGGATCTTCTTACCCTCAGAATGGAAGGAGACGGCCCGATCGGAGGTCTTTTAGTGTCTGCAGATTCCAAAGGCCATGTGAAGGGATATGCCTTTAACCCGGAGGTTATGCTCCCGCCGAATGCAAAGGGAAAGCTGGATGTGGGAGGCGCCCTCGGTATCGGAGTATTAAGCGTGATCCGGGATATCGGTCTGAAGGAGCCGTATGTCGGACAGACGATCTTAGTTTCCGGAGAAATTGCGGAAGACCTTACCTATTATTATGCTACCTCAGAGCAGATCCCCTCCTCCGTGGCACTGGGCGTTTTGATGAATAAGGATAATACGGTACGTCAGGCCGGAGGCTTTATTATCCAGCTGCTTCCGGGCGCTTCTGATGAGATGATCGATAAGCTGGAGGCGCGGCTTGACGAATTTGCATCCATCACCTCCCTCTTGGATGAAGGAAAGACACCGGAGGAGATTCTTGATGAGCTTCTTGGAGAATTCGGATTGGAGATCCTTGATAAAATGCCCACCGGCTTTGTGTGCGACTGCGAAAAGAGCCGTGTGGCAAAGGCGATCATCAGTCTTGGAAAGAAGGAGATCGCGGAGATGATAGAGGAAGGAAAGCCCATTGAAGTCAGCTGTCATTTCTGCAATAAGCTCTATACATTTACGGTGGAGGAGTTAAAGGAAATGCTGGAGGCTGCCGTCAGGCCGTAGATGGGAATTCCTCGGAATTTCCTGTTACATCACAAATGGGCTGTTGCATATCGCAATAGCCCATTTGTGTAATCACATCATGCACACTTTTACCTTATTTAAAGAAGCCCTGCATTTGCCCGGCTTGAATTATTCTAATGATGCCGCTTATTAGAAAAGGCACAGTGGGATTTCAGTAATTAGCATTTGGTTACGTTTACAGCCTGAGAACCCTTGGCACCCTCGACTACGTCAAATTCAACCTTTGCGCCTTCGTCAAGAGTCTTAAAACCATCCATATTGAGTCCGGAGTAGTGGACAAATATGTCATGGCCTGCTTCGTCACAAATAAAACCGTAACCTTTTTGGTTGTTAAACCACTTAACTGTACCCTTCATAGCGATACCTCCGAATTGATCGTTGCAGGCTTGCCTGCTACATTCACAATAGCACATCTTTTCAGGGATGTCAAACAATTTACCGAACAAATGCTTTGGTTTTTTGACAAATTAAAGAGAAAAAGGCAGGTAATCTATTATAGTCAACTACCCATCACCTAAAGGTAATGGGCTTGTAACTGCCTAGTCGTAC
>USQV01000098.1 GCA_900556965.1 uncultured Clostridium sp. | reverse complement strand
TTCAACTCCCACTGACATAAGCATCCCCCTCACCCACCGCTTAGTGCTCCGCGCATTTGAAGCGGGGGAATGCTTATCTGCGTTCAAAAAAGGAATCAACCCTGCGTAAATATATCACAGAGCTGATTCCTTTTTTATCAAATTTTAATTACGCCTAACAGCAAACCGGAAACCATACAGATAATACTTACTCCCCAAATCCAGAAGAAGCATCTCTTTATATGGTCTTTAATTTCTACGCCTGCAAGTCCGATACCTAAGAAGGTTGCCGGTACCACAGGGCTGATAAAGGTTGCACAGTTGCGGCATACGACCATAACGATGGCAATATGCTCCGGTCTGATTCCAAAGGTCTCGGCGATGCTGATCAGGATCGGCATCAGACCGAAGAAGAAGGAATCTGTATCAAAGAGTAATGTCAGCGGAACTGCCAGAAGTCCGATAATGATCGGAAGCATCCTGCCCATGGACTGCGGGATCAATCCTGCCAGCACATTTGCCATGTTCATCATGATATCCGACTGCTCCATCACGCCTAAGAATACTCCGGCTGATAAAATGGTGGAGGCCATCATAAGGGCCGTGCCTGAATGGGACTTAATGATCTGGTTCTGCTTTTTCGCACCCGGATAATTTATAAACAGTGCAATAACGCAGCCAACCATGAACACATAATAAGACGGTACTTTTACAAAGATCAGACAGAGGATCACAACCAGTGACAGGATCAGGTTGAAGATGAATTTATCCGGTCTTGCCAGATCATTTTCCTTCGCTCTGTTTTCGCCGCTGCCTTCCTTTCCCTCAAGGGCCGCTTTTGCCATCATTTCTTCGGTTCCGGCTCCTCTGCGTTTTTCAATATTGCCCCAGATAAAAGCCGTTGCGATCGCAATTACGATACCTACGACCTGCATCGGAAGGATCTGCATCCATAACTGGTTCGGTTCCACTCCGATGACCGTAGCTGCACGCATGGTCGGGCCTCCCCAGGGAAGAAGGTTCATAACACCCATAGCTGAAACACAGATATTTAAGATCACCTGATGAAGCTGCGTCGCATTTCCGAGGATACTCTGATCTGTCAAATCGATCCCACTCTCCAGCCGCACCGTCGGCGGACACACAGAATCCACCATTTTTACCGCACGCCGGAGCATCTGAGCTGCGGATATTTCTTTGTATACCGTCTCAACATTTTTACGGCTCAAGGTGGAAATCTGGCGCACGACCTCCTTCGCTTTTTCCGAGGCCTCATATATCTCCATCACATTGTCATATTCCTCTGCATCCTCCTATATTTACTCACATCAACTGGTTTCTCATTTCCATTTATCTCTATGGTCTTATCTTAAACATCTAACCTTACAAATGAAATCAGGTTCCCTTAATATTCGTTAAGATTACATAAATTGTTTTTTAGGGTAACTATTGATATAATGTAACTGTTCACAGATAGGAATTTTCCGGACTGAAAATCCCGTACAATACAATTCTGACAGCAGATAGAAGGAGAAAATTTATGGATGGAATCATGGTCACAATTAACGATATGCTGGAATGCCGGGAGCGGCGTGTAAGGATTCAGGAATCTCTCATCAACACCTATCATCAGCCGATCCTGTCCTTCTGCATGAATATACCGGGGCCAATCAAGACAAATACACAAATTAAAGCCGCCTTCCTCGCCGGCAAAGAGGCTTTATTAAAGGCACTTTCTGAGCACCACATCACGATCCTTGACTCTACGGTATTTCAGGATGCAACCGGTGATGAGTGGATCATGGCGCTGAATGCACCGGCTGCCGACATTAAGGCTATTACAACAAAAATCGAAGAAAGCCATCCTCTCGGACGGCTTTTCGACATGGATGTGATCGGTTTAGATGGAATAAAATTGTCCCGCGGCGCCTACCGCAGCTGCATCCTCTGCGGATGTCAGGCACAGGAATGTGCGCGTTCAAGAAAGCATTCTGTGGAGGAGCTGCAGGACAAAATCATGAAAATGATCGAAGCTTATGAGGAAGCATGATCTCGGATTATTACTTCTTGATCTCCTTGATCACATCGATCACGGTGCCATCGCGGTACTCCACGATGCAGACTACGCGGTCTGTCGTCTCGATGGGCTTCGGAACTCCGGTTAAGGACTCCGCAAGCTGATGCAGGTACTCGATGCTCACAAACTTTAAGTTTGCGTTTTCTAAGTCTTCCTTCAGCTCTGCATAGTATTTATGCTTCGGGTTCAGTGCGATACCGGCCTCTGTAACAACAGCGGCTACGGTCTCGCCGGGAGTACAGCAGGTGAAGACCTTCTTTGTGATGGAAGGAGTTCTTCCACGAACTACCGGAAGGCAGACGATGGAGATATCGGATCCGGCAGCAACATCAGGCCCGCCGCCGAGGCCGCCCATCATCTCACCGGAGGATCCGGTCAGGATGTTGACATTAAAGTCTGTATCGACCTCCAGCGCTCCGAGAACGCCGAAGTTTAACTTATCCAGCATGGAACCCTTGGAGAAGGGATTGGAATAGACCGCGTTATCGATCTCCACGATCCCCGGCTCCTCAGCAATGGCTCTCGCCGCCACCGCGTCAAAGGACTGGCTGCACTCTAAGACTCTTACAAGTCCCTTCTTATACATGTCAACGATGGCCGCGGTCATGCCGCCGAGGGCGAAGCTTGCCTTTACGCCCTTCTCCTCCATGCGGTCTGCCAGATAATTCGTGCAGGCGATGCTGATGGCTCCGGCACCCGTCTGGAAGGAGAAGTTTTCCTTGAACATTCTGGAAGCCGCCATGACATCTGCCGCCCGCTCCGCGATCAGAAGATCTCTCGGGTTCTTTGTCATTCTGGCCGCACCTTTTCCGATCTTATCCGGATCGCCGATACGGTCAACCTTTACGACATAATCTACATACTGCTGGGAGATACTTGCCGGGCAGCATGGATAATCCACAAGGTAATCGGTAATAACAACGACTCTCCGCGCATTCATGGCATCCACAAAGGAATATCCAAGGGAACCGCAGGCATTCGGGCCGATCTGACCTGTGGCGTTTCCGTACTCATCCGCCGCAGATGCGCCGATAAATGCTACATCAATCTGAAGCTCTCCGGCCTCGATAGCTCTCGGTCTGGAGCCGTGGGTTCTTAAAATAACCGGTTTCTCCATCAGTCCGTCAAGAACCGCGTCACCGAGCTCGCCGCGGATACCGCTGGCCTCGATGCGGTCGATGGTTCCGTCCTTGACGAAATCCACGATGGACGGATTCTTAATATTGACAACGGCACTCGGTGCGAAGCGGAGTCCCTTGATCCCAAGCTCTCCGATCGCGGTCAGAACCTGTCCGATAATCTCATCGCCCTCACGGAAGCTGTGATGGAAGGAGATCGTCATACCGTCCTTTAAACCGGTCTTTACGATCGCATCCTTTAAATTCTCCGCCATCTTGCAGTCTCCGGAAACGTGCTTTCCTGCGGTGCGGAGTGTGTGTACCGGCGCATCGGAGGGAACGGTCGTGTAAGCACCCGTGTACGGTTTTACGACATAATTTCCGACCTGCTTCGGGATCTCGCGTCCCGCTGCGTTGATGTAAGTCTCTCTGCTCTGTTCCATCCTAGATCACCATCCCTTCTGTGCGGATACCGGCTGCCTTCGCCTGAGCCAATGTCGTGAGGGCCCGAAGCTCCATCGGCTTATCGATCATACCGCCATCCAAAGTCACAGCACCTTTATGCTGCTTCTTTCCTTCTTCCACCGCCTGTAAAACGCGGAGCGCATACTTGATTTCCTTCATGCTCGGCGTGAAGAAGGAATTGACCGTGTCGATCTGTCTTGGGTGAATGCAGGTCTTTCCGTCAAAGCCAAGGTTCTTTGCGAGAGCTGTGTCTTCCTCAAGGCCTTCTTTGTCATTGATATCAGAGAATACGATATCAAGAGCATCGATTCCCGCGGAACGACATGCCATGAGAACCGCATTTCTTGCGTAGAATACTTCCAGACCCTTCTTCGTTCTCTGGGCCTTTAAGCTTGCAGTCAGATCCTCTGCACTGACGGCCATCGCCACCACCCGGGGATCGGAGTGGGCGATCTCCATGGCGTTGATGACACCCATGTAGGACTCGATGTTGCAGATCAGCTCGATCTTTCCGACTTCAAGGCCGATCTTCTCCTCTATGGCTGCGATCCTTCTTGAGATATCCTGTACCTCTCTCGCGTACTCCACCTTTGGAATACGGATGCAATCCGGGTTGGCTCTGACCGCTGCCTGAAGATCCTCCTCCAGATATTCGGAATAGATACCGTTTACACGGATACATACGTATTTATCCTTTGGTCTGTGATTTTTTACCATGTTATATACAAGGAATCTTGCTGCGTCCTTTTCGGCCGCCGGAACGGAGTCCTCAAGATCATAGATCAGCATGTCCTCGTTATAGAAAATTGCCTGGATCATGTTTACCGGGCTCGCACCGCTGGCATACAGGCTGGTGCGTTTTAAGTGGATCGTTTTCTCAGCCATTATCTCGCATCCTCCTTTGTCCAGTCGTATTTCTCCTCCGCGCTACGGCAGATCACACATTCCATTCTCGCCTTGATGACGCAGTCGAGAGCGCCCTTGTCGCGGATCTCCACATAAGCATCCTTTACGCCAAATTCTTCCAGTGTGTTCTGGATCGTTTCCCTGATGGAATCGCCAAACATGACGGCAACATCACTCTCTAACTCGATCTCGATGCCCTCGCCGCCGTTCGGACGGATCACGATCTGGCAGTCGCTTGATTCTAAGGTTCCGGCTACTGCCGGTTTCTTGATCTCCATATCTTTATAACCTCCTTGTACTTTTCTTGTTTCCCCGGAATTCTTCCTGAATTTTAATTCTGTTCCGTGAAAACAACTCTTCGTTTCTTTCTGACTTTATCATAGAAAATGTTTCTTAAATGCACAATGGGGT
>USQV01000097.1 GCA_900556965.1 uncultured Clostridium sp. | reverse complement strand
CGAATATTGGGAAGGATTGTGGGAGTGCGTAGCACGGAACAATCCGCAGGCATCAAAATCGGGGCTTTTGACCCCGATATCTAAATTAAAGATATACTACCACAAAACAGAGAAAAAAACAACGGAGGATTTCAGAATGCTGAAAGGAAAGACCGTACTATTAGGTATATCAGGCAGTATCGCAGCATACAAGATCGCGTATCTGGCAAGCGCACTGATGAAGCTTCATGCAGATGTCCACGTCCTGATGACGCAGAACGCCACAAACTTTATCAACCCGATCACCTTTGAGACATTGACGGGAAATAAATGCCTTGTGGATACCTTTGATCGGAATTTTGAATTTTCGGTGGAACACGTATCGTTAGCAAAGAAGGCAGATGTTGTGCTTGTGGCTCCGGCAACGGCAAATGTGATCGCAAAGCTGGCCCATGGTCTGGCAGATGATATGCTGACAACGACGGTCTTAGCATGCACCTGCAAAAAGATCATAAGCCCGGCAATGAATACCAGAATGTTTGAAAACCCCATCACGCAGGATAACTTAAGGATCTGTGAGAAATATGGGATGGAGGTGATCTCCCCGGCAAGCGGTTATCTGGCCTGCGGAGATACGGGAGCCGGAAAGATGCCGGAGCCGGAAACGCTTCTTCAGTATATCCTGCGGGAGCTCCGTTATAAAAAGGATCTGGTCGGAAAAAAGATCCTCGTGACTGCCGGCCCGACACGGGAGGCCATCGATCCGGTACGCTATATCACAAACCATTCTACCGGAAAGATGGGCTATGCGATCGCTAAGGTAGCGGCCTACCGGGGCGCAGAGGTTACGCTGGTAACAGGGCCCTCCGAAGAAAAGCCGCCAATGTTTACCCGCATCGTGCAGGTGGAGAGCGCAAAGGATATGTTTGACGAGGTGACAAAGAGGAGTGCCGAACAGGATGCGATTATCAAGGCAGCCGCAGTTGCCGATTACCGCCCGAAATTTGTCAATACGGAAAAGACAAAGAAAAAGGATGGAGATATGGCCATCGAGCTCGAGCGGACAGACGATATTTTAAAATGGCTGGGAGAGCACAAAAAAGAGGGGCAGTTTTTGTGCGGCTTTTCGATGGAGACCCAGAACATGCTGGAAAACTCCAGAGCCAAATTAAAAAAGAAAAATCTGGATATGATCGTTGCCAACAACCTAAAGGTGGCCGGAGCCGGTTTCGGGACAGATACGAATGTAGTTACATTTATAACGGAAGGAAAAGAGCTTCAGCTGGAAAAAATGCCGAAGGAGGACGTTGCGGAAAAGCTTCTGGATGCGATCTTTTCGGTCTGATGGCATAAAGCCCGCTGCTGATATAAAAAACGCTACTTGACGAATGAACGATTTATTGGCAAAATAAGAAATAGACTGCAAAAATGCGGATCCCGAAAAGCGGGGCAGAAATGGCAGTCGGCACACAGACAGAACAGTATAGACAGGATCGATACAGAAATTGGAGGTTATTTTCTTTGGCTGGATTTGCAGATGAGATAAAAAGACGCCGGACATTCGCGATCATTTCCCACCCGGATGCCGGTAAGACGACTCTTACAGAAAAATTTTTGCTTTACGGCGGTGCCATCAATCTGGCAGGAACCGTAAAGGGAAGAAAGGCAACGAAGCATGCGGTTTCCGACTGGATGGAGATCGAAAAGGAGAGAGGTATTTCGGTAACCTCCTCCGTGCTGCAGTTTAATTATGACGGATATTGCATCAATATCCTTGATACACCGGGACATCAGGACTTCTCGGAGGACACATATCGTACACTGATGGCAGCGGATTCTGCCGTTATGGTCATCGACGGCTCCAAGGGTGTCGAGGCTCAGACCATCAAGCTGTTTAAGGTCTGCGTTATGCGCCATATCCCGATCTTTACCTTTGTCAACAAGATGGATCGTGAGGCACGGGATCCCTTTGAGTTAATGAGTGAGATCGAGGAGGTGCTGGGGATCCATACCTGCCCGATCAACTGGCCTATTGGCTGCGGAAAGAGCTTTAAGGGCGTATATGACAGGCAGACAAAAAAGATCACAACCTTTACGGCAGCTATGGGCGGCCAGAAGGAAGTGGCAAGCCGTACCTTCGAGGTGGAAGGAACCGATGTTGATGCCGTGATCGGAGCAGATTATCATGCACAGCTTCGGGACGATATCGAGCTGTTGGACGGCGCAAGCGACGAATTTGATCAGGAGCTTGTAAGCAGCGGACAGCTTTCCCCTGTATTTTTCGGCTCGGCTCTTACCAACTTTGGTGTGGAGACCTTTTTGGAGCATTTCTTAAATATGACGACACCGCCGCTTCCGAGAAAGACTCTCGACGGCATCGTGGATCCCTTCGATGAGAAATTCTCTGCCTTTGTCTTTAAAATACAGGCCAATATGAACAAGGCCCACCGAGACAGGATCGCATTTATGCGTATCTGCTCCGGAAAATTCGAGGCGGGAATGGAAGTAAACCATGTGCAGGGCGGAAAGAAGATCCGCCTGACACAGCCCCAGCAGCTTATGGCCGAGAGCAGAAAGATCATTGAGGAGGCATACGCCGGCGATATCATCGGTGTATTTGATCCGGGCATCTTCTCAATCGGAGATACATTGTGCGCTTCCAATGCGAAGTTCCGGTTTGAGGGTATCCCCACCTTCGCTCCGGAGCATTTTGCGAGAGTGCGTCAGATCGACACGATGAAGCGGAAGCAGTTTATCAAGGGCATCAGCCAGATCGCCCAAGAGGGTGCGATCCAGATCTTTCAGGAGTTTAACACCGGTATGGAGGAGATCATAGTAGGCGTTGTGGGCGTGCTCCAGTTTGAGGTGCTTATCTACAGACTGAAAAATGAATACAACGTAGAGGTAAGACTGGATCAGCTTCCCTATGAATATATCCGCTGGATCGAAAATCCGAGCGAGGTGGATGTGGCAAAGATACAGGGTACCTCCGATATGAAACGGATCTGTGACCTGAAGGGCAATCCGCTGTTGATCTTTGTCAACAGCTGGAGTGTCGGAATGGTGGAGGAGCGTAATCCGAAGCTCAGATTGAGCGAGTTTGGGCGCAATTAGGGCTGTGGATAAGAACAATACAAGGCAGACGTTTGAGTTGAACGCAGATAAGCATTCCCCCGCTTCAAGTGCGCGGAGCACTAAGCGGTGGGTGAGGGGGATGCTTATGTCAGTGGGAGTTGAAAGCTCCCACTGACAGATCGCGAAGCGACTGCGTTCATGAGCAAGTAGCGAAGCGGATTGCGAATGTCCGCTTTACTATCTGAAGAAAGGAATGGACATTATGAGTAAGATCGATGTGGTACGTGCAGCAATGGTAGAGGCAATGAAGGCAAAGGATAAGGACAGAAAGGACTCGCTGTCCATGCTTTTGTCAGCGTTAAAAAATGCGGAGATCGATAAGCGTTCCCCGCTTACAGAGGAAGAAGAAAATGCAGTCGTAAAGAAGGAGCTGCGTCAGACAAAGGAAACAATGGATACAGCTCCGGCGGGCCGCACAGACATTATCGAGGAAGCCAGAAAGAGAATGGCAGTCTATCAGGAGTTTGCTCCGGAGGATATGTCCGCCGAGCAGATCACAGAGGTGATCAAAGGCGTTCTTGCCGAGCTCGGGATCGAAAAGGCATCCCCGAAGGATAAAGGAAGGATCATGAAGACCCTTATGCCGTTAGTAAAGGGCAAGGCAGACGGAAAGCTCGTCAATGAGATCCTCGCAGGAATGATGAACTAACTATAAAATTATAATCGGAGGTCAACTATGTATAAAGAGAAAATCAGCCGTTATATTGATGAACATAAAGAGGAAATGCTGGAGGATATTGCAAAGCTTTGCCGGATCGACAGTGCAAAGGATTCCTACCGGGCCGGAAGACCCTTTGGAGACGGATGCTTTGAGGCACTTCAGACAGCCCTTGCGATGGCAGAGGGCTACGGCTTTTCTATCGATAATTACGACAGCTATGTAGGCACGGTAGATATGAACGACAAGGAAAAACAGCTGGATATCCTTGCCCATCTGGATATCGTGCCGGCGGGAGACGGATGGACGGTGACTAAGCCCTTTGAGCCTGTAGTCAAGGACGGAAAGATCTACGGCCGCGGAACCGCAGATGATAAGGGGCCGGCCATCGCTGCTCTTTATGCCATGAGAGCGGTAAAGGAATTAGGGATCCCGTTAAACCGGAATGTACGTTTGATCCTCGGAACGGATGAGGAGTGCGGAAGCTCCGATATCAAGCATTATTACAGCGTGGAAAAAGAGGCTCCGATGACGTTTTCACCGGACGGAGCATTTCCGGTCATCAACATCGAAAAGGGTGGTCTCCACGGCCGCTTTACCGCGGAATTTGAAAAATGCGAGAAGCTGCCGAGACTGGTATCCTTCCACAGCGGAACAAAATCCAATGTAGTCCCGGCCAATGCGGAGGCACTGATCGAGGGTCTGGACGGTTCAGAGACAGAAGAATTTGCCCATACCTTTGAAAAGGAGCTGGGAGTGCGGTTTGACGTTACCTCCGAGGATGGATATCTGAAGCTGGAGGCATTCGGAGAAGGCGCCCACGCTTCTACTCCGTGGAAGGGAAAAAATGCTCTGACCGGACTTCTCACCTTGCTTGGAAAGCTTCCGTTAGCGGATTGCGGTCAGGTAAGACGGATCCACGCCCTGAACCGGATGATGCCCCACGGTGAATGGAACGGGGAAAGCTTAGGGATCGCTATGGAGGATGAGCTTTCTGGGCCCCTTACGCTTGCCTTTACCATGCTGGAGATTACCGAAACAAGCCTGAGCGGTGATTTTGACAGCCGCTGTCCGATCTGCTCGAATGTTGAAAATACATTACAGCCGGTAAAGAAGCTGATGAAAAAGCATGAGATCAGCCTGAACAATGATTCCATGAGACCGCCGCACCATGTTTCGGCAGATTCTGAGTTTGTAAAGACACTTCTTAAGGATTACGAGATG
>USQV01000096.1 GCA_900556965.1 uncultured Clostridium sp. | reverse complement strand
GAGTAAAAGCGGCTCATGCATATCGGTCATGTAGATCGTTCTTCTCTCGCTGTCCTCCACGCCTTCCGGCCGGAGAAAGCCCTGCCGCTCCAAGGCAAAGATCGTTTCCTTTGATGTGATCCCGCGTTCCGCTACATAAAGGGCAAAGCTGCTGTTTTTCTCCAGAGACTGGGTGATGACCTCCGTAAGCAAAAGCTGGGCGGAATCCCTTATCGCCTCGCCGTCATGGATCCTGGTTTCACTGACAAAGATCCCCGTGATCAAAAGCATCTCCCGGCTTGTCCTTCTCCGGACAGCATTGGCCAGATCCATATTCCGTAAAACCGTATAGAGTTCTTCCGCCTTCAGCTCTCTGTAGCTTGCAAAGCCGGCCGGGCGGTCTCCCTCTGCCGCATTCTTAAGGATGATAATCTGCTCATCACCTCTTGATATTCCGGAGAGGATCGCCTCTGCATCCGGATTCCGGTATAGAACGGTGTTTGCCAGCATGTCTATCGTTTCTTTATCGCTTCCGGATTTATTTTCAAAGGAGATCGCCTTTGCCCGCAGGATCGGTTTATATTCCGGTTCTCTCAGGTACAGGCCCTTGTGGTATATATATTCCTGCACCACCGGGTCGATGAGGTTGGAGATGTCCCGGTGATGATCGATATTTTCACGTATTTTCGTGGAGCTGATGTCCTCCAGCTCCGGGGGAAGCTCCAATTCCTCCACTTTTCCTGTGACGCATTCATAGATCTCTCCCGGCCGGGCATCACCGGCACGGCGGAAGATCAGATGATTAAAACCGTGTATGGAGTTTTCTGTCGGCGCTTTTTTATAGGAGCTGGCATTATGGATCACGTCGGAGCCTACTACTATGTATACATCCTGTTCGGGAAAAATATCCCTGAGTTTTTTTAAGTCTGCCGGATTAGCAATGTTGATCGGAATATCATCCGGGAACAGGTGGACATAAAATTCATCTGCCATGGACATATTTACGATCTGCCGGCGTACCAGATGGGGCTGAGTCTTTTTTGACCATGAAAATTCATCAATGGCCAGAAATACAGTATATCCCAGCTCCCGGATCCGCCTTGCGATCTCCTTGTGGGACAGGGTAAAGGGATCGAAGGTGCCCGGGAAAAATGCGACCTTATCCCGTCCCTTCATACCGATATTTCCGCCAAACAGCTGATAGTGGGACATGAACCGGTTGATGTGGGCCAATGTGGCCGCACGATAATACAGGCTCAGCTCGCCTCCCTTATTTTCGTTGAGCAGGAACAAAAGCTTCTTGGAACACAGAGAAAACAGGTCGTTCTTATCCTCCTCGGACATTTTTTCCGATCCGAAGATATACTGGCCGATCACAAGCATTGCCTCCTGCCGTACCTGTTCTCTGTAATTAGCAAGGCAGCTTAAAATAAGGCCGAGGAGGCGGATCTTCCGCTCCTTTGCGATTCCTTTTCCTTCCTTGAAGCGCACAGGATATCTGGAATAGCATTCTAAAAGGACTCCCAGCGTATCTAATGCGACCGATACGATCTTTTCATTTCCGTTCGCCAGAAGAATGTGAAGACGTTCGATCAGGTCATCCAGCTGTTCCGGCGGCAGCCATAAGGCAAATTCGCCGAGATATTCCGGAATGTATTTGGAAAACTCATATTCTCCCACCTCGAGGCCCTTTAAAAGCTCTACGGCGATCTCGTTGGCCTGATCGGTCGACAAAAGGTGCCCCAATCGGAGCAGTGCTTTTCCTGCATCATGCCGGACTCCCACATGCTCGCTGACCTTGATCAGGTTGGAGAGATGGGCACAGATATGGAGTATGTTTTCCCTTCTGCCATGATCCACCTGATCTGCCAGAAGCTTGATATTGACTGCCTTTAAGATCCACGGTGTTGCCGATTTCAGGTTCTCTAAGAAGATATCTCCGATCACGTCGCTCTTATACAGGATTTCCCGCTGCTCACTCGTATCCAGACGAAGATTCGTATAGATCCGGTATTGTAAAAACAGCATGGTCATGTTTTCGGGCCGCATGGTTCTGACGGCATCACACACGAGCCGATAGCAGTTGCTCTCCGGCTTTACGGCAGCAGTCAGGACTTTTAAGGCGCGCACCGCTGCGACCCGGACTTTATTTTCCGGATAATCCAGATGGCCGACAGCGAATCGGATCAGACAGTCCAGACGCCCGTTTCTTTCATAAAGCTCCTCCGGCAGGGAGAATACGGCGTCCAGAAGAACAAATGTGGAGTCCTCGTTCAGTCCGTGTCTGCCGTCAAACCATTTCATAAAGACATCCAGCATTTCCTCCCGCACTCTTTCCTCACTGTGCTCTGTCATCGACAGCAGCACATACTTTAAAGAGCTCTGGATCCTGCGTTTCTGCTGCATGGTCAGTCTGTAATCCGGGCAGATGATCTTTTCCAGTGCCTCCGCCCATAGCGTCAGGGCCGTCCTGTCATCCTGATCTGCCATGTCTGCGGGAATCTCTTTTCTGTATCCGGCATTGAAGTCTGCGAACATTTTTCCGATCAGCGCAGCAGACTGCCTTCTGATATCACCTTCCCGGTTTACAAGGAGCTCGTACAAAAATGCGATAGTCTGTTCCTTCTGTTTGTGATTTAAGTGGATGGAATATTCATTAAAAATATTCAGGTACGCCCGGACATTTTTCCAGTCCTTTTCGCTGCGTGCCGCCTCCAGTATATTGCCGAATTGTCTTTCTGTTCCCAGACGGTGCATGACATCGATATTGTGTTCGATGGCAAAAAAGGTAAAGGAGGTCACGATCTGGCCGCTGTTTTGCAGGACAATATCCTTTTTGGGTTCCGGCTTTGCGGGGGCTCCGTTTAGGTCCACATCGACCCCCAGTGAGATCATGTAGCGTTCAAATTCATACAGTCTGGCATATACGACCCGATAGCGGTTCCGTTTTGCCTCATCCACGTTATCAAGCTTTGAGAGGATCACGTCAAAGGAATCCTTCAGACTGTATATTTTTGTCAGCTCTCTCCCGTCCTCGCCGCGCATCTGTTTTACCCGAAAGTCTGCATAGATCAGGACAAGAGATTCCACGGTGATGTTGTCCAGCTCCAGATCCCATGTGGAGTGGTTCGCTGCAATATGGCCGATTCCTTCCATGTGATGTTCGCTAAACCATTGGTTTGTATAGTAATAGTGGAGATAGGGAACGCGTTCATTGGGCTTGCAGCCGAACTTTCCGAGGTCGTGTCCTGCTGCCGCCCCGGAGGCGAGGGCGAGGTCAATGGGGACACCGGCCTTATAAAGCCCGCGGGCCACGGTCATTGCGACATAGTGTACCCCTGCGATGTGGCTTAAGGTTTCAAAGGGCGTTGCCTCCCGGTTTAACCGCATCATTTCGTATATATATTGGTCTCTGAATTCTCGGATGAAGTGGCTGTACTCGGCCGCCCGGTCGAAGCTCATATATTCATTTTCCTGCAGCAGCTCGAAGTCATCAAAGGGATCAAAGGGAAGGGCCTTTCTTTCCTCGTCAAAGAAAAACTGGAGCAGCCTCAGATAAAAGAAAGCGCCTGCTGTATATGCTGCAGCGGATTTTGAAAATTCCGGATCCGGATAGAGTATGTGCGTCACAAATTTATAAGTAAAGGAGATCCAGCCTTCCTCCGGCTCCCCGGAGAGAGCCCACAGCTCCGGCCTGCAGAGATCTAAGATCTGGAGGCAGGTAAAGCGGTTCTGCACAGGAAATATCTCCTCCAGCGTTTCCTCCCATTTGTCGCGGACAAAAATATCCTGCATAGTGCGGCGGCTGATCCCGGCACTTTTCAAAAATTCCCGGTCGAATACTCTGGCTGATAATTCCGTCGCCAGATGACGTGCATGTCTGCTTCTCATAGTGATTCACCTCTGCTTCGTGGATATGGAATAGCTATAGTATAAGCAATAAATTATTTGCTTTCAAGGCATTTTATCTCAGTCGAGAAGACTCCCACTGAGATAAGTGCTCCGCAAGGATGCGTACCAGAATCACGCGCCAAGTCTCACGGACGTTTGGCTTAAATTGGATTAGGCTTCACGGAATTTCAACATGAATTTTCTTGACAACAGAGTATTGTTTTGTTAGTATAATGATAACTATTATTGTTATTAGTAATACACTAGGAATGGAGGATGCGCGGATTGAAAATGCTAAAATACAGCCGCCAAAGAGAATCTATTAAAAACTGCCTGAAAAATCGCACGGATCACCCTACTGCCGATGCTCTGTATCTTTCTATCCGCCAAGAATACCCAAACATCAGCCTTGGAACTGTTTATCGAAATCTTAAACTGTTATGTGATCTGGGCGAAATAATGAAATTTTCCTGTGGCGATGGTTCTGAACACTTTGATTATACAACAGACCCACATTACCATTTTATCTGCAAAACCTGTGGTGCCGTCATCGACCTTCCGCAAAACATGGTCTGGGACACTTCAGAATTACTAAAGGGTTCTATTCCCGGAAGAGCAGATTCCCATTCTGTTTTCTTTTATGGCGAATGCGAGGACTGCCTGAAGGCTAAGGCCGCCAATTGATGTTTGCAAATGATCTTGATTTTAATCTTGATTTTTGATAAATTGTTATTGACAAGCGTGAGGTTGTGTGGTATCTTAATATCAGTAACAATTACTATTATTAAAATCTCAAAAACAATCAAATATATCATCAGAAAAGGAGAAAAAGGCTATGAAGAAATTTGTATGTACAGTATGTGGTTATGTTCATGAAGGTGACTCTGCTCCGGAGAAATGTCCGGTATGTAATGCACCGGCATCCAAGTTCATCGAGCAGAAAGAGGATATGGCTTGGGCAGCTGAGCATGTTGTAGGCGTTGCTCAGGGTGTCAGCGAAGATATCCTTGAAGATTTAAGAGCAAACTATGAAGGTGAATGTAAGGAAGTTGGTATGTATCTTGCAATGGCAAGAGTTGCTCACAGAGAAGGTTATCCGGAGATCGGTCTTTACTGGGAGAAGGCTGCTTACGAAG
>USQV01000095.1 GCA_900556965.1 uncultured Clostridium sp. | reverse complement strand
CGGGGGGACGGGTCGTGGATATCGCGGTGCTGTTTGTGGATGTACGAGGATTTACCACGATGTCTGAGGCACTTTCTCCGGATCAGGTGGTAGAGATCCTGAACCGGTATCTGACCCTGACGGCGAAATGCATCATGGATCACAGAGGAACGTTAGATAAGTTTATCGGTGATGCCACCATGGCGTTCTGGGGCGCTCCGATCCCGCAGGAGGATTATGTGATGAATGCGGCGAAGGCGGCGATCGCAATGCGGGACGGATCAGAGGAGCTTTCTAAGGAGCTGATGGAGCGTTTTGGAAGGACAGTGGCCTTTGGGATCGGTATCCACGTAGGAAAAGCCGTCGTAGGAAATATCGGTTCTCCGAAGCGGATGGATTATACGGCGATCGGGGATACTGTAAATACGGCGTCAAGGATCGAGTCCATCGCACCGGGCGGCACGATCTATATTTCCCCGGAGGTGGCAGAGAGGCTTCGGGGGCGGATTCGGACAACACCGCTGGATCATAAAATCCATTTAAAGGGAAAAGCAGAGGATCAGGAGATCCTGATCCTAGAAGAAATTCTGGAATAGTCGGAGGAAGAAAGCGTTTGAATAAAAAGAAAGGGCTGCTGGCCATACTTATCATACTTATACTTGATCTTTTCGGGACGGCAGCCATGTTAAAAATATATCCGCAGTTTTCGATCGAAAAAGAAGCGCTGTTAGGAAGAAATTTTGAAAATCTGAAGGATTTTTCTGTGTCAGAGGAGGGACTTCTGACGTCGGAATCGGAGGATCCGTGGATATATTATCCCTTTGGTGAACCGGTCAATGTCCGTTTCTTAAGTGTGAAGGTCTCTGATGTGCAGGGAACGGAAACTATGGCCCAGGTCTATCTGATGCCTTCTCAGGGACTGCGGATGATGAAGCTTAAGGACGGAGTGCTGTCCGCTGGCTTCGGGCTCTCTCAGGGCTGTATAAATGTAGGAGGGATCCGGTTAGATCTGGCTGCAGATGCCGGGGCAGCGCTTCGCGTGGAGAAGGCAGTCATCAACAGCCGACCGGCGGTGATCTTAGATGCCCAGAGACTGCTGGCCTTTGCCTTTTTAATATTCGGGCTCATCTTTGCAGAGCTTCTCGGCTGGAGACGGATCGTGCGGGAGAGAAAGGAAAAGCCGATCCTGCTGATCGGAGCGTTTCAGGCGGTGTTAAAGCTCACCCTGCTGTGGATAATAAGAAAGCCGCTGATGGAGCAGGGCGGCACAGATTATCATCATATTCTGTGGTGGATGGCGTTTCTCGGACTGGAGTGCTTCTGCATTGCAGCCTTGCAGCTCGGATCAGGAAGGTTCAAAAAGAGCATGCTTGGTTATCATGCTCTGATCCTTCCCTATGCCTTTACCGCCTTTTCCCTTGCGGAGCTGTTGAGCATGAAAAGCTTTCAGTTTGAAGCACCGGAATATCTGCTGTTAAACCTTTGTGTCTGCGGAACGCTGCCGGCCGTATTTCTTTTTCTCTCCCGCAGGCCGGCCGTGGCCTTTTCCCTGTCGGCCCTGATCTTTACTGCCCTGTCGGCAGGCAACCATTATTACGGGATGCTCCGGGACAATCCGCTGGAATATTTTGATATCGCCAATGCGGGAACAGCCGTCCATGTCATATCGAATTATACGTTAAAGCCGGATATGGAAACGATGGGGGCAGCCCTGATCACAGTGATCTTAGTGATTGTCGTTTTCTGTGCCTTCGGTCTTTCCGGGGCGCCGGCGGTAAGGCGCGTCTTTTTTGGAAATCTGGCGGCCCTTGGCGTATTTGTGACGGTACTTTATATAAGGCTGCCTGTATTTGCAAACTTTTCCAATATGCAGATCATCTGTATGGAGAAGGGATATCTTTTATCCTTTGCTTCCTTTGTGAAAATGGGGCAGATAAAGAAGCCGGAGGGGTATACGGCAAAGAAGGCAGAGGAGCTATTGAAGGCGGAGACAGAGAAGTCGGAGGGATTGTCCCGCAAGACAGAGTCTGAGGCTCCTAAAGGCAGTCTTCCGAATATCATCGTCATCATGAATGAAACACTGGCAGACATGCCGGAGATATACGGCTTTAAAACCGAGGCAGAAGCCCTTCCGAATATCCATGGAATGAAAGAGAATACCGTAAAGGGAAAGGTTCTGGTATCCGTTTACGGAGGCGGCACCGCCAACACGGAGTATGAATTTCTGACCGGGAACAGTCTGTATTATCTTCCTGTGGGCTGCAGCCCCTATGTGCAGTATATGGGAAGTGAGCAGCAGTCCATTGCCTATAAGCTGAGGGCGCTGGGCTACAGTGCGGCGGCCTACCATCCTTATCTTGCAGTCAGCTATCGCAGGACGGCGGCCTATCCGTTTCTTGGAATGGAGCGGTTCTATTCCATCGAGGACGAGTTTCCGTATTCGGAAACCCTCCGCGACTATATCAGTGACTCCGCTGATTTTAAAAATGTGATCCATCTTTACGAGGAGAGGGATCCCCATCAGCCCTTCTTTCTGTTCAACGTGACGATGCAGAATCACGGTGGATATTCGGAGGAGGAACCGGCAGTGGAGGTCACTGTGCGGCCGGAGGATGAGGAGCTTTGTTCACCGGCATTTTTAGAATATCTCTCCCTGATCCATGAAAGTGACGCGGCATTTAAGGAGCTGACGGATTATTTCTCCGGCCTGGAGGAGGATACGATCATCCTGATGTTCGGAGATCATCAGCCGAGTGCAGACGAGAAAACCGCGGCCGCGCTGGATCGTCATATCGAGGCGCGTGACGGTTTCCTTGACCCAAACCGGCGGTACTATGCGACCTTTATTATGTGGGCAAATTTTGACATCGATGAGGAGGAGGACGTTCTTATCTCACCGAATTATCTCCGCTCCCTGCTTCTGGAAAAGGCCGGCGTTGTCCTCTCACCCTACGAGAGCTTCCTCAACCGTCTGAGAGAGAGCTATCCGGCGATTAATGCCTTTGGATATATGGATCAGGAGGGAACGTGGAATGCCAGAGGTGAAAAAGTAGAGGAAGCACTGGACGATTACGGAGATCTGGTTTATAATAACGTATTTGATAAGAAAAATATGATCCCGGAGTATTATAATGGGCAATAAAGGGAGGAGGTGCATTCCGACGGAGGAGAATGGACGAAATCAAAAATGGAAAAAGGTGTGGTTTTACAGCCTCCTGATCACATTGGCGGCTCAGTTCAGTGTGAATCTGTTTATCGCAGATTTTAAAATATCCCTTGCCGTAACGGGACTTCCGCTGTTTTTCTTTTTGACGGAGGAGTTTCCGCTGCCGGAGGTCACCTTCTTTTCGGCCGCCGGAGTATTTCTATCCCGCGCGGTGATGCTCTGGCTTCGCACAGGTACCCAATATGGGCCCGCTTCCGGTGTTCCTGCCGGTTTTGGTCAGTGTCTTGCCGCCGCCTTTCCGGAGACAGGCTTTTATATCTGCTATGGGCTTCTTCTGTTTTTGTATTCCCGGTTCCTTAAACAGAAGGAGCACTTCAGAGAGTGGATGATGTTTCCGCTTCTTTTTATTGACTATGCAGCCAACTTTACCGAGCTATTTTTACGCGTCCAGACAGAAGCCCTGAACGTGAAAACACAGATGGGTATCTTTTTCATTGCGATCCTGCGGTTTATGGTCATTATGGCTGTCCTTGTAAGCTTTGACCGCTATAAGCTTTTGCTGCAGCAAAGAGAGCATGAGGAGCGATATCGAAGGCTCCTTGTCCTGATATCCAGACTTCAGGGGGAAATGATCTGGATGAAAAAGAATACGGCTCTGATCGAGGAAACGATGCGGGTGGCCTATCGGCTGTCGGAGGAAATAAAAAGCTCCGGATCGGATAGCCGGTACGCCGCGGAGGCATTGTCCGTGGCTAAGGATATCCATGAAATAAAAAAAGAATATTTTGTGATCCTCAGAGGGATCTCGGAAGCCCTTGAGGAGGAGCTGGTAAGCGATAAGATGGAGCTTTTAGAGATGTTCTCGCTCCTTAAGGATTTCCTGTATCGGGCGGCCAAAGAGAGCAAAAAGGAGCTGTCGATGTCGATCCGTTGCGAAGATACGGTATACACGGATAAACAATATATCCTGATGTCGGTGTTCCGGAACCTGCTGCAGAATGCGCTGGAGGCGGAAAAGGATGATCGGATCGATATCCTCATCCGGGAGCATCGGGAAGGTGCAGACTATGTTTTTGAGGTTACAGACCATGGCCCGGGAATAAAAAAGGAATACCTCGACGAGGTGTTCACGCCCGGCTTTTCGACAAAGATCGATTATACCACCGGCGAGATCAACCGCGGTCTGGGATTAAATCTGGTGCAGGAGCTGGTGGAGGAAAAGCTCGGCGGGAGGATCACACTAAACTCACAGCCCGGGAATACGACCTTTACGATCACGATCCCGGCCGGTAAGATCGAATGTCCGTGAGATTTGGCACATGGTTCCGGTCAGCGAAGCTTAAATATTCCGATCAGAAGCACTGTGCAGCCTTGCGAGGCGTTTGTCTCAGTCGGAAATGGGAGTCATCTCGACGGATATGGGAATGAGATTAAATAGGGAGGCATAATACAGACAGAATGAAAATTTACTTGCTTGATGATGACAGAACAGTGAAAAATATTTTGAAGCTTATCGTTACGGAGAGAGAGCTCGGCACCGTATGCGGAATGTCGGATAACGGGGCGGACGCCCTCGAGGATCTTCCGATCTTAAAGCCGGATATCGTGATCGTCGATCTTCTCATGGAGGGAATGGACGGCATCAGCTTTGTGAAACAGGCAAAGGGGATATTGCCGGAGGCAGCCTATATCATGCTCTCACAGGTTTCGTCAAAGGATATGATCGCAGCCGCCTACGAGGCCGGTGTGGAATTTTTTATACAGAAGCCCATCAACAGTGTGGAAGTGGAGACGGTGATCAAAAAGGTCGGAGCATCTTTAAGCCTTAAGCGGACCATGAGTCGGATGCAGAATATCTTTATGGAGGGAATGCAGGAGGGAGACAGCCGGA
>USQV01000094.1 GCA_900556965.1 uncultured Clostridium sp. | reverse complement strand
GGAGTAATGATTATCAAAGACAATATGGCAAATATGTGTGCAAAAGTAACTTCGATCTATATGGAATTTACTCTTGCATTTGGTCCAAAACCGGAATTTAGTTTTTCATTTAAGTTTTAAAAATACATTTAAGTTGGGGGACAGGATGCTGTCGATGTTCTGTATCCTACAGAACATACGTTTACTTTATGCCGCATATATGGTATCATATAAGAGCAGACTGCTTATCGTAGGAAAACCAACTCCGACTTGTTAATAGATGAAAAGAGGAAAAGCTTATGGACAAATTTATATTACACTCCGAGTATAAACCCACCGGCGACCAGCCGCAGGCGATCGAGGCGCTGGTAAAGGGCTTTAAGGAAGGAAACCAATTTGAAACCCTGCTGGGAGTTACCGGCTCCGGAAAGACCTTTACCATGGCAAATGTGATCCAGCAGCTTCAGAAGCCTACCCTCATTATCGCCCACAATAAAACGCTGGCAGCGCAGCTTTACAGCGAGTTCAAGGAATTTTTCCCCGAGAATGCGGTGGAATATTTTGTCTCCTACTACGATTATTACCAGCCGGAGGCATACGTGCCATCTACAGATACTTATATAGAAAAGGATTCGGCCATCAACGACGAGATCGATAAGCTGCGCCATTCCGCAACAGCGGCGCTGTCAGAGAGGAATGATGTTATCATCGTGGCCTCGGTGTCCTGTATCTATGGTCTGGGAAGTCCCATCGACTATAAGAACATGGTGGTTTCCTTGCGTCCCGGGATGGAAAAAGATCGGGATGAGGTGATCCATAAGCTGATCGATATCCAGTACACGAGAAACGAAATGGATTTTAAACGAGGCTCGTTCCGTGTGAGAGGAGATGTGCTGGAGGTATTTCCGGCCTACTCCGGACGCGAGGCATATCGGATCGAATTTTTCGGTGACGAGGTGGATCGTATCACGGAGATCGACTCCGTGACCGGTGAGATAAGGGCGCAGTTAGGACATGTGGCAATCTTTCCGGCATCCCACTATGTTGTGCCGAAGGAGAAGATGCTTAAGGCAACAGAAAATATCTTGGCAGAGATGAAGGAGCAGGTAGCTGACTTTAAGAGCCGGGATAAGCTTCTTGAGGCCCAGCGAATTGCGGAAAGAACAAATTTTGATGTGGAGATGATGCGGGAAACCGGTTTCTGCTCCGGGATAGAAAACTATTCCCGCCATCTGACCTTTGGCAGACCCGGAGAGCCTCCGTGTACGCTTCTTGATTATTTTCCGGAGGATTTCCTTATTATGATCGACGAGTCCCATATTACGCTCCCTCAGATCCGGGGCATGTATTTTGGTGACCGTTCACGAAAAAAAACACTGGTGGATTATGGATTCCGTCTTCCCTCGGCGCTGGATAACCGTCCGCTGAACTTTGAAGAATTTGAAAGTCATATCAATCAGATGATGTTTGTGTCGGCAACACCATCTGTATACGAGGCAGAGCACGAGCTTTTAAGAGCGGAACAGATCATCCGTCCGACCGGGCTTCTTGATCCTGAGATCGATGTAAGGCCGGTTGAAGGGCAGATCGATGATCTTGTGGGCGAGATCAATAAAGAAATAGAAAAACACAATAAGATACTAATCACCACATTGACAAAAAGAATGGCAGAAGATCTCACAGACTATATACGTGAGGCCGGAATTCGTGTAAAATATCTTCATTCCGATATAGATACGTTAGAGAGAGCGGAGATCATCCGCGACATGCGTATGGATGTTTTTGATGTGTTGGTGGGGATCAACCTTTTAAGAGAGGGCTTAGATATCCCGGAGATCTCACTGGTAGCTATTCTGGATGCGGACAAGGAGGGCTTTCTCCGGTCGGAGACATCCCTGATCCAGACAATCGGCCGTGCTGCACGAAATGCACAAGGGCATGTGATCATGTATGCAGATTCGATCACGGATTCCATGCGTGCGGCGATCGATGAAACGAACCGCCGCCGTGAGCTCCAGCAAAAATATAATGAAGAACATGGAATCACGCCGCAGACGATAAAAAAGGCAGTCCGTGATCTGATCTCGATCTCCAAGGCGGTATCGTCGGATGCTTCGGAAATGGAAAAGGATCCGGAGTCCATGAGTGCCAAGGAACTCGATAAGCTTATAAAGGAGCTTACAAAGAAGATGCGTCAGGCGGCAGCGGAATTAAACTTTGAGGAGGCGGCGAGACTTCGCGACAGGATGAAGGAAATAAAACAGATGCTTTTAGATGTGGAAAAATAACAGGATGTTATTGACAATCATTATCAATAAGACTACAATAATGCCGAAGCAAAACTGCTTTAGTAATTTGCAGAGGTAGAATAGTATGAAATTGTATGATGGAAGGATCGGAAACACATATCTGGTAGATTCTGTTACGGTCGATGAGGCAATCACAAGACGTCTGGAAGCCCTTGGTGTGAATGAAAAAACACCGGTGTGCATATTAAATAAAAAAAAGAGCGGGACTGTGATTATCAAAGTCCGCGGAACACGTCTGGCTCTCGGGAGAAAGATCACCGGGGGAATTGAGATCGAGGAGGCGCCGTTAAATGAAAGCAGATAAAGAAAAAGACATAACCGTATGCTTTGTCGGAAATCCCAACTGTGGTAAAACGACTCTCTTTAACGCTTTTACCGGAGCTAAGCTCAAGGTAGCCAACTGGCCCGGCGTTACCGTTGAGAGGATGGAGGGAGAAACAAGCTACAAGGGAAGAAAGATCCATGTTATTGATACCCCCGGTATCTACAGCCTTACATCCTATACGATGGAGGAGCTGGTAACAAGGCGCTGCATTGAGGAGGATAATGTAGATGTCATAATAAATGTGCTGGATGCCTCCTCACTGGAAAGAAATCTGTACCTCACCCTTCAGCTTCTGGAGCTAAAGAAGCCGGTCATTCTTGCCCTGAATATGATGGATATCGTAGAAGAAAGAGGAATGGAGATCGACCTGCACCGTCTGCCTGAGATGCTCGGAAATATTCCGGTAGTCCCGGTTTCGGCAAGAAAAAGGACAGGGCTGGATGTTCTGATGCATGCCGTCGTCCATCACTATGAGGAGGAGCCGCAGGGAGTGGTGGTCCGCTATACCCGACCTGTGGAGGAGAAGATCCAGAGGATCGAGGATATCCTCCGTTCTGATTATCCGGAGCTGACAAATCTCCGCTGGCATGCGATCAAGCTGCTGGAGTGTGATAAAGAGGTGATGAAGGATCATCCGGTGGATGTTTCGGGTGTAATAACAGAAAGCTATGAAAAACAGATCATAAATGAAAAATATGATTATGTGGAGGAAATAATAAAAGAGTGCCTTTTCAACAAAGAGGAAAAATCGGCTCTTACAGATAAGGTCGATCGGGTACTGACTCACCCGTTCTGGGGTATTCCTGTATTTTTCGGAATCATGGCCCTTGTATTTTTCCTGACCTTTACCGTCGGGGACTTCCTGAAGGGATACTTTGAGCAGGCTCTTGGGGTCCTTTCCCACTATGTTGTTACCGGCATGCAGGCCGCGGGAATATCCCAGTGGCTCATCTCCCTTGTCGCAGATGGCATTCTGGCGGGGGTTGGCGGTATCCTCACATTCCTTCCGAATATTTTTATCCTGTTTTTGGCCCTCGCCTTCCTTGAGGACAGCGGCTATATGGCAAGGGTCGCTTATGTGATGAATGAAACCATGAGTATGGTAGGACTTTCCGGGAAAGCCTTTCTTCCCATGCTTCTTGGCTTTGGCTGTACGGTTCCTGCTGTTATGGCGTCGAGAGCGCTGGAAAGCCGGAAGGACAGATTGAAAACGATCCTAATCACCCCGTTTATGTCCTGCTCGGCCAGACTTCCGATCTATGTGCTCTTTGCTGAGCTGTTTTTCCCGGACTCTGCTATGCTCGTTGCATATTCGCTGTATCTGGTGGGTGTTCTTATGGCGATCGTGATTGCTCTGATCGTGCATAAGATGACGGCTCATGGTGAATATGAAAATGCACTTCTGATCGAGCTGCCGGAGTATAAAACTCCGAATGCGAGGACGGTAGCAATATATGTATGGGAGAAGGTCAAGGATTATCTGACAAAAGCAGGCACAACGATCTTTCTTGCCTCGATCGTATTGTGGTTCGTCCTCAATATGGGAGGAACCGGCTTTGTCACAGACGTTTCCCAGAGCTTTGCAGCAAAATTCGGACATGCACTTGTTCCGGTGCTGGCACCGGCAGGTCTGGGAAGCTGGCAGACTGCTGTTGCACTGATTTCCGGGATCTCGGCCAAAGAGGTCGTGGTCTCCAGCTTCTCGGTTCTTTACGGGATCAACAATATTAACTCTCCGGCCGGTATGGCACAGCTGGCAGGAGCACTGTCCGCACAGGGCTTTGGGCCGGTCAATGCGTATGCGTTGATGATATTCTGCCTTCTTTATACGCCGTGTGTGGCCGCAATCGGTACGATTAAAAAAGAAACAGGCTCATTAAGATGGACAATGGGTATGGCAGTATTCCAGATCCTGCTGGCCTGGCTATCGGCGGTGATCGTATACCAGGTGGGAAGCAGACTGTTCTGATCCCGTTAGTCCGGCAAACATTTTGGGGGATTTAGAAATGGAGGAAAAACTTCTTCTGGAATCGGTCGTTCTTGCCGGAGAGATCATGCTCGCCAGCGGAGCAGAGGTATTTCGCGTTGAGGAGACAATGCAATACATGCTCCGGAGATCAAAATATGAAACAAAAGAAGCGATCGTGCTCGCAACCGGTATCTTTGCGACCTTGGATGCTGCGGGAAAGAAGCCGCTTACGATCGTAAAGAGGATCCACGTCCGAAGTACGAATGTGAACCGGATCTGCAGGGTCAATGATCTTTCCAGACGCTTCTGTCATGAGGAGATCGATGTGGAGACGGTATATAAGGAGCTTAAGAAGGTCGAAAAGGAAATCCTGTATTCCGCAAAAATGAAAGCTCTGGGCACGATCGGGGTTTCAGCCAGCTTCAGCTTTATATACGGAGGAAAGCCGGTGGATCTTCTTGCCTCCGGTCTTACCGGGGTTTTTCTGGCAATCGCCAATTGGCTGGTTTCCCG
>USQV01000093.1 GCA_900556965.1 uncultured Clostridium sp. | reverse complement strand
ATGATCGGTGAGGACCCGGCAGGTATCCCGAATAACCTGACCCCGTACATCACACAGGTTGCAGTCGGCAAGCTGAAGGAGGTCGGTGTATTCGGAAATGATTACGATACGCCGGACGGAACCGGTGTCCGCGACTATATCCATGTTATGGATCTGGCAGAAGGACATGTGAAGGCATTAAAGAAATTTGAAGACAAGCCGGCTGTCTATATCTACAATCTGGGTACGGGACAGGGATACAGTGTACTCGACATGATCCACGCCTTTTCAAAGGCAGTGGGAAAGGATATTCCTTATGTGATCAAACCGAGACGCCCCGGCGATATCGCTACCTGCTATGCGGATCCGACAAAGGCAAAGAAAGAGCTTGGCTGGGAGGCTAAGAGAGGTATTGATGAGATGTGTGCGGATGGCTGGAGATGGCAGTCCAAAAATCCGAATGGCTATAGAACAAAATAAGAAACTTACCAAACAGTTAGCAAAATAATTAAGCGGGGGGAGCTTATAAAATGAAAAAAATAGACATCAAAGATTTCATGAATTACCATTATCCGACAGGAATGACAGCAGCACCGGACGGAAAACACGGGGTATTTGCGGTTTTAGATCCGAATGAGGATGAGAACCGCTATCGTTCCGACCTGTGGCTCATGGATCTTCCGGAAGGAAATTACAGACCTCTGACCGGTGGAAAAGCAGAGAGAGTCTTTACCTGGCTTGATTCAGATACCGTTCTTTTTATCTCAAACAGAGAGAAGGAGTATCAGGAAAAGGTTAAAAACGGAGAGGACTGGACCTGCTTTTACACGATCAATATCCATGGCGGTGAGGCAGAGTTTGCCTTTGCAGTGCCCTATGCAGTGAAAAAAATGGCAGCGCTAAAAGATAAGATCGTCTTCTGCGTTAATTACGACTATAATAAGCCTGAATTCTTCCGTATGGACGAGGACAAAAAGAAGGAAGCCCTTAAACTCTGGGAAGAAGAAAAGGATTATGAAGTCTTTGATGAGCTTCCGTTCTGGGAAAACGGGCCGGGCATCGTAAATAAAAAGAGAATCCGTCTTGCCGTATACGACAGAGCCTCCAAAAATGTGACATTCGTAAGTCCGGATCATGAGACCGTGGAAAACTTCTGGATCGAGGGAGACGACATCCTTTATACCGGAAATCTCTTTGAGAATATGCGAAGCAGCAAACCGGCACTCTACCTTGTAGATCTTACAACCTGTAAGAGAAAAGAGCTTCTTGCCCAGGAAACAATGCGGATCGACTTTGCTTGCCGGATCAAGGGGAACATATATGTGCTCGGTTCTGATATGAAAGAATACGGTCTGAATGAGAATGCAAAGCTGTTCTTAGTGGAAAATAACACCGTCAGAGAGATCGCAGACCATGATGTTGCTGCCCACAACTCAATTTGCAGCGACTGCAAGTTTGCAGATGGAGCCGGCATCATCCATGATGACGAGAAGATCTACCTGATCGCGACCTTCCGTAAGCAGAGTGTGATCTGCAGTCTGGATACAGAAGGCAGCCTCACGGTTCTCAATGACAGACAGGGCAGTGTCCACACCCTCAATAAATTTGGCGATGTTCTGTATTTTACCGGGGCAAGAGATCTGGGACTTACCGAGGTCTATGCTCTGGAGAACGGAACGGAAAGAAAGCTCACAGCACTGAATGATGCAATTTTAGCTGAGAGAAATGTTTGCCAAATCGAGGAATTTACGTATACATATAAAGACGTAGAGCTTGACGGATATGTGCTTAAGCCGGTGGACTTTGACCCGAATAAGAAATATCCGGGAATCCTTACCGTACACGGCGGCCCGAGAGCAACCTTCGGATCCGTGTACTTCCATGAGAATCAGGCATTCGCCAATGCCGGATACTTTGTATTCTATACGAATCCGGTCGGAAGTGAGGGACGCGGAAATGCCTTCGCAGATCTGTCCGGAAGATACGGAACGATCGATTACGAAGACTTAATGGCATTCACAGACGAGGTGCTTAAGAGATATCCGCAGATCGATGAAAAGCGCCTTGGTGTTATGGGCGGAAGCTACGGCGGCTTTATGACAAACTGGGTAATCGGAAATACAACCAGATTTGCTGCTGCTGCATCCCAGAGAAGTATTTCCAACTGGATCTCAAAATGCATGACAACGGATATCGGCTACTATTTCAATATGGATCAGATCAAGTCCGATCCGTGGAACAGCCCGGAGAAAATGTGGTATCATTCTCCGTTAAAGTACGCGAACATGGCCAAGACACCGACTCTGTTTATCCAGTCTGACGAAGATTACCGCTGCTGGATGGGAGATGCGATCCAGATGTTCTCCGCATTAAAGTATTTTGGTGTAGAAGCGAGACTCTGCCTGTTCCATGGCGAAAACCATGAGCTCTCCAGAAGCGGAAAGCCGACCCACAGAATCCGCAGAATGACCGAGATGATGAACTGGTTCGAGAAGTATCTGAAATAAATCACTCTGTTTGCGGGTAAAATGTGGCAAAACTCCGTCATTATTGATTTTGCAGTGACAAGATCAAAAATCTATGGTATTA
Source organism: uncultured Clostridium sp. (assembly GCA_900556965.1). The sequence goes on along the minus strand of USQV01000093.1, from coordinate 2,532 downwards.
TGTTACTTATAGATTGGAGGAGATTTTGTTTATGCGAAAGCGATTACATATATTACTGATGATGGTAACAGCTGCGATCCTTACGGTTTCAATGGGCGTAACCTGTTTTGCGGCACCGGAGGAAACGGCCAGAGATACCATTTATCTCGAGCCGGAAGCAAGCTGGGAGGATGAAGTCCCGGTAGATCTTTCATGGAAGACACAGCAGGACAAGGGAAGATGGATCGATGCAATGGGAATTGCGGGAGATGCAAACAGCCTGATCGTTATTCTTAATAATATGGGAAACGGAAGCGAGCAGGAGATACCAAGGTATCAGCCGGAAAATAAGATCACTATGTCCAGAAAACGGAAAGAAGTCGGAAACTCCAGACTCCACTACTATACAAGAAGTACGGAAGGGCAGTGGAACGAGGTCTTTGCTGTAAACTGCAATATCTCCGGCGGAGCCGAGGATGAAAGCTCTATCTATGGTGTATACCGATTGGACAGTGCCTTCGGAAGTGAAAAGGATCCGGGAAGTCTTGTTCCGTATCATAAGCTCACTTCCCGTGACTATTGGGTTACAGACACGCAGGATGAGAATTTCGGTTCTATCTTCACGGCCCCATCGAAGGATATCAAGAAAGAAGCATATATCCGCCTTGAGGAGATGCGAGCATTTTCCAACTATGGAATGATCCTGAAGCCGGAAGAAGACGGAGAAGCGTATCCTGCTCTCGTTGTAAATTGCCAGCAGCCCAGTGTAAAGGATAATACCTTCAGCGGTATTCAGCTGATCCAGACCTATGTTCGGATGCTGATCCAGTCTATCGACAGTGGAACGAGGATCATGATCACAGATAATTTAGAATCCCTTGAGGAACTTGCAAACTAAGGATAAAACGCAGACAGCGAAACAGGCTGTCTGCGTTTTCTTTTCGATAAGAAATTGACCTATTTTTCTTCTGTCCTCGGAGTCTGGAATTTTTCCATAAATGACCGAATGATCTTCAATCTGCTTTTGTCCTCGGAAGTCATTCCTTCTGTTAACGCTGCAAAAAGCAGTTCTCTTTCCTCCGCCGTAAAATTTATTTTTTTTTCCGAAATGCTTCTGTTTATGGAAAGAAACGTACTCATCTTTCGGTTTTCCGGAGCGGTCTGCAGCTCCTTTGCGTAAGTCTGCAATAGCCGCAGCTTATCCGTAGACATACTGCGAAGCCTCGGATCCTTCATCCACATTTCTTCTGTAGGATTTGTCATATCTTTCATATTGCCTCCTTAAATCTGTCCCATGGACTGCATCATAAGCTGGATTGCTTCAAATTTTGACTGCATTTCCGGCGAGAGAAGCGAAAATAACTGGGAAGCGGTAATTCCTCCTTTCCCCGCAGAGCTTCCCGAACGCATGGTCATCATCTTGATCAACAGGTCAATAAACTCCTGCTCCTTTTGATTTGCGTATGGCTTTACGGCAGACAACATATCCGTTGGAGTGGTATGTTTTCCTTCAATCGAGCAGACACTCATCATTCCTTCTCCGTTTTCCTCGAAAAATTCCATAGTGCGGACCATCTCCCGCCATTTGATAAATAGTGATGCCGTGCGCTGCCGGGAAATGTCCATGTAGGGAATGGCAGCTTTCATCATCTGCAGGTGATGGTCACCGACTGCGTAATCGAGATCCGTGAGCTTTAATTCCTTTTCATTCATCTGCATGCCTCCTTTTACTGCTGAAAATATATGCGATAAATGGGTAAAACATGCCTGAGCTAAGCTTGATTCCATCTGCACATGTCCGGTGTTTTCCGAATACTATGAAAGAGACAGGAGGAATACATCTATGCCAAACCGATTGATTATAGAAGGAAACAGTGTTTACGAGATCGATGAAGAATGCGAAACAGAGAGAAAAAAGGCAACAGGAGAAGGCTGCGGAGAACAAAAAACGAAACATCGGGAACATAATGAAAGGCTGCCCTTTAATTTATCTCAGTCGCGAGGGCGCCCACCTCCGACTAAGATAAATACTCCGCGAGGATGCACAGTGATTCATATAAGGCAGACTAACAATCTGCCTTCCGTCTTGCGGTGAAAGTCCGTAACTGATGAGCAGTAGCGAAACGGAGCTTGTAAACACAGGGCAAAACCGTTATACTATCCATATAAGGAAAGGACGGTGGAAAGGATGGAAGAAATGAACAGTCCAGAAACAATTAAAATTTGCGTCGAAGAATTTTCACGCATACAAGGATGGATGGAACTGGCAGAAAAAGAATCTGCTCTTTACGAATCCATGAAGACGAGATACAGAGACCTTAAGGTTATCTTGTCAGCACTGGGCGTAAATGTAACAGAACTTGACATTATCAAAGAATAGTACGCACTTTAAAGGCGGGAGCTTATATCCTGCCTTTTATAGTTATGGGTTTTAGCCTGTTATTGATATGATACCTGTGAAGTAGATAAGGTAAATAACCAAGATCTGCTTTGGAGGTATTTTCAATAAGGAGAGATAGAAATATGTCCAATAGAAACGGGCGGGGTCTCCCG
>USQV01000092.1 GCA_900556965.1 uncultured Clostridium sp. | reverse complement strand
CGCTTCGCGATCTGTCAGTGGGAGCTTTCAACTCCCACTGACATAAGCATCCCCCCTCACCCGCCGCTTAGTGCTCCGCGCACTTGAAGCGGGGGAATGCTTATCTGCGTTCAAATTCTTTATTTTTTATTAAATTGTCGCACCTTTTCACATTATTGGTTGTCTTTTACTGAATTATATGCTATAATAAATCCATCCCAAAAAAAGGAGTTGATTCTATGCGTTATACTATCAGCGGAAAGAATATCGATATTACCCCAGGTTTGAGGGAAGCTGCGGAAAGCAAGATCGGAAAACTGGAACGCTATTTCTCAGATGACACGGAAGTTCAGATCACAATGAGTGTGGAAAAGGGACGGCAGAAAATCGAAGTTACGATCCCGGTAAAAGGAACTATCATTCGTGCAGAACAGGATTCCAACGATATGTACGTATCCATTGACCTTGTAGAGGAGATCATTGAGCGTCAGATCAAAAAATATAAAACCAAGCTGGTTGATAAAAAGCAAAGCGCACTTTCCTTCAGTGATGCATTCCTTCAGGAGGAATCAGAGCACGAGGAAGCCATTAAGATTGTCAAGACAAAACGTTTTGCCATGAAGCCGATGGATCCGGAGGAGGCCTGTGTTCAGATGGAGCTTTTAGGACATAATTTCTTTATGTTCCTCAACGCGGACACCAACGAGGTCAACGTCGTTTATAAACGGAAAGCAAACTCCTACGGTTTGATCGAACCGGAATTTTAAGTAAAGAAGGAATAACTCGTATTATGAAAATCTCAATTGTATACCATTCTTACACCGGGCGCACAGCCGCCATGGCAGAAATAATCAAAATGGGAATGGAGCAGGTAGAAGGCGTAGAAGCTGTCCTGATCCCTGTAGACTCCTTCGCCGAGAATGAAGAAGCTTACACAAAAGAATTAAATGAATCCGTTGGCGTTGTGTTTGGTACCCCGGATTATTATGCTTCCGAATCCTGGCAGATGAAAAAATGGCTCGATACCTGTCCGGTCAGCTTAGGCGGTAAATTAGGCGGTGCCTTCGCAACCTCCAATGTTCCCCAGGGCGGCCCTGTTACAGCCATTGAGAGTATCCTTAAACAGCTGATCGTAAAGGGCATGCTGGTATATTCCGGTGGTACAAGCCTCGGAAAACCTTTCGTTCATCTCGGGCCGATAGCTACCGGAACAGAGCTCTCCGGTTCCGATCTTTTCCCGGTTTACGGCAAACGCTTCGCCTCTAAGGCAAAGGAGCTTTTTCATTAATTGCTGTTAAAAATAAGTAAGGGGCTTTGAAAAACATTGTTTATAAAAGAGGACCCAGGGGTCGTAAAGAATCCCAGGTCCTCTTTTTTATATTGTCAAGCGGATATTCCCAATCCGCTTAAAAATTGTGTTTTCCGTCCCTTAGCTTTGTTTATTTCTCTTTTCCGCGCAGGCACGGCAGGTCTCACAAGCGCTCTTAGCCACAGCCATTCCGCCTAAGGAGGTTTCACGCAGCTCGGAGGGGATCGATTTTCCGACCGCATACATAACGCCTATTGTCTCATCAATAGGAGTGATGCTCTTGATCCCGGCAAGAGAAAGCTCCGCGGAGATCAGGGCGTTCGATGCTCCCATTGCATTCCGGTTCTGACACGGATTTTCAACAAGACCTCCGATGGGGTCACATACAAGTCCCAGAATATTGACCATAGCAAAGGAAGCCGCATCCATACACTGTCTCGGAGTTCCTCCCATAAGCTCAACGACTGCGGAAGCAGCCATAGCACTTGCGGAGCCGACCTCGGCCTGACATCCACCCTCGGCGCCTGCTGTCGTAGCATTTCTTGTGATCAGGTAACCGATTCCTGCCGCATTGAAAAGCGCCTGACAGATCTCCTCATCTGAAAAGCCGTACTCCTCCTGAAGTGCACAGAGTGTACCCGGAATAACTCCGGAGGAACCGGCTGTCGGTGCCGCTACGATAAGCCCCATGGAAGCATTTACCTCCAGCACTCCGACCGCATAAGCAATTGCCTTGGAAACAAGGCTGCCGCAGATGTTTTTTCCCTCTGTACGCAGTGCATGAAGCTTCTTGCTCTCGCCGCCGATCATTCCGCCCATGCTGATGATGTCCTCCTGTAAAGGCTTCTTCACCGCAGACTGCATGATCGAATATGCTTTTTTCATGCGCTCTCTGGTCTTTTCCGGGTCCTGCTCCAGATACGTCGTTTCCCGCTCAAACATGGCCTCAGAAATCTTTTTATTTTCTTTTTCACAGTATTCTAAAAGCTCTGCTCCATTAATAAAATTCATACAGATCTCCTCCATTAATCCAGTTTGATGGCAGGCACAAGAAGCACATTTACAACAGCTTCAACGCTGCGGAGTGCATCCAACGCCTGTGATGAAACGTTTGTGTCCACTTCAATGATCGCATAAGCCATCTTTCCCTTGCTCTCCCGGTAAAGTCTGAGAGAACCGATATTCAGGTCATAATCACTCAACACTGTAGCCACACGTGCCAGTGTGCCTTTCTTGTCATGATGTTCCACAACAAGCGTGCTGTAATTTCCTGTCAGCTCCACATCCACTCCGTTCAGTTTTGTGATCACCGCATTTCCGCCGCCAATGGATTTTCCGCGCAGGGACATGACAGAGCCGTCTTCTCCTGTCACATAGATGTCTACTGTATTCGGGTATATCTCTTTGTCTGTAAAATTCTCCTGAAACTCGTATTTAAGCCCTGCTTTTTTAGCCAGTTCAAAGGAATCCCGGATCCGTTCATCGTCCGGATGATATCCAAGGATCCCGCCCACCAGAGCACGATCTGTTCCGTGTCCGTGGTAGGTCCTTGCAAAGGATCCGTACAGCACAAATTTTACTGCTGCTGGTTTTTCAACCATTCTTCCTGCCACGAATGCGATGCGGAGCGCACCGGCCGTGTGGGAGCTTGACGGACCGATCATATTAGGTCCGAGAATATCAAAGGTACCGATTTCGTTCATGTCATACCCCTCCTGTTAATTTAAAAATGTTACCGCTTTATACGGAGTTCTGTAATTCATTGTTGTGATCATAATACCATTTTTCGGCGTGCTGGCGTGGATGATCTGACCGCCGCCGATATATAATGCCACGTGATTGATATAATCGCCATTGGCATAAAAAACAAGGTCGCCCGGCTGGATCGAATCCAGAGGGATCGTTTTTCCCTTATCTGCCTGATCGCGGGATGTTCTTCCGGTGTCGATACCGAAATTTTCAAACACCTTCATGGTAAAGCCGGAGCAATCGGCACCGTTCGTTAAGCTTGTCCCTCCGTAAACATACGGATTCCCTAGGAACTGCTTTGCATAGGCGATGATTGCAGTCCGTGTTGCAGAGGTGAGTGCAACGCTTCCGGGGCCGCTCTGTGTGCCACTCTGACTGCTTTCTGTCCCGTCTGACGAGGTTTCGCTGTCTGTTGTCATTCCCGGCCCGTTCTGGCCAAACAGGATCGTATTTCCGTTTAAGCCATTGCCCTTGCCATTAGAAGACGTACCTGAGCCCGACGTTCCCTGCTCCGGAACGATCGTAACTAAGCTGCCGCCCACTAAGGAGCCAAAAAGACCGGATGAACCCTGATCTGAAGGGCCCTGACCGGCTGCTTCATTGCCGGATGAGCTCTGCCCCGGTGCAGTTATCTGCGGTATGGATCCGCCCTCCGGATTCGCCGCTATGATCCCGACCGGCTCCTCTTTTTTGATCTTTTCCAAAGCTGCGATAGCTTCTTTGGCTTCCCGTTTTAGCTTTTCCGTTTCCGCAAACTTCTGCCGTTCCTCCTCTAAGCTGACCGCCTGTTCAAACACGACCCGCTGCTTCAGGTAGTCCTTATGCACATATCCGTCGAGTGCAGCATCTACCTGGATCTCAACAAAATCGCCCTCCTCTTTCAGGGCAATATATTCGGCATCCTGAGATAACAGAGTCAGGGTCCGGCTTGTGGTATTCGGTTCCTCCCTCAGTCTTAAGGACGCCGTGTTGATCGTCACATAGACGGTCCCTACCTTTTTGGCTATTTTCTCTGCCTCGGCACCGGTAATAAAGTATTCCGCTTTTATGTATCCGCTCACGGTTCCGGACTGGATCTTGTACCACTTTCCGCCTTCTCCGTCCACCGTCGACAGGATCGTTGCCGCACAGTTGTTATAGATCTTTCCGACCACTTCACTTGTCGTATTGGCCTCCGTGCGTACATTGACATAATTACTTACCTGGGAGATCGCTACATTCGCATACGACGCTTCGGATGTGCCCACCACCGGAACACCGGTTCTCTGGCTGGCCTCTACCGCTTTACTTCCCGTATCTGCAAAGACTTCCCCGTTTGAAAATGCCAGACTCAAAGCAAACACACATCCGGCTGTAAGGAGTTTTTTTCTGTAATTCATATTTCGCTGTTTTCCTCTTTCTTTACCGACCATTCAGATATTCTTCCACACTGCTCACACAATTAGCACCGTCAGCCACCGCGGTGATGATCTGACGCAATTTTTTTGTTCTGATGTCACCTGCTGCAAAAATCCCCGGACATGATGTCCTTCCGTCCTCTCCGGATACGATGTAACCGCTCTGATCCAGCGTTAAAAGCTCCTCCAAGCCCAGTCCGTCTGTATTCGGCGTGATCCCTGCTGCAATAAACACACCGTCCACCGGAAGCTCTCTCTTTGCACCGGAGCTTACATCCGCCAGTGTCAGTGTTTCCACGCGCACATCACCGTTTACGGAAGCCACCACCGTATCCCACAAGATCTCCACATTTTCCAGTGACCGCAGACGTTCCTGTAAGCTTTTTGCACCGCGAAGCTCATTCCTGCGGTGGATCAGATAGACCTTTTGGCAAAGCTTTGCAAGAAGGACTGCATCCTCAAGCGCCGCATCCCCGCCGCCGATCACCGCTGTGGTTTTTCCGCGAAAAAAAGCGCCGTCACAGGTAGCACAATAAGAAACTCCTGCCCCGGCCAGATCTTCTTCCCCGAAAACCCCAAGCTTCCTGTGTCCGGCTCCGGCAGCAATGATGATCGTTCTGGTAAAATAAACATCATTTTCACCGATAAGCTTCCAGATACCGTTTCCTGTATCGGCTGCATTAAAAAGACCGGCT
>USQV01000091.1 GCA_900556965.1 uncultured Clostridium sp. | reverse complement strand
TTTTACGAATCTCTTAATTTTTTTATTAAACGATCATAGCGTTGACTTTGCACGACAAAAATATTATGATATAGTGAGTATTCTTGAACAAACAAAAAACAGATTTCAGGAATGGCTGAGTAAGCCGAAATATACTATACATTATAAAAATAATTAAAAACTGGAGATGAATGACTATGTGTGGAATTATCGGATATTGCGGTCCTTTGGATGCGGAAAAGCTCCTTCTTAACGGACTTTCCCAGCTGGAATACAGAGGCTATGACAGTGCCGGGATCGCTCTTTTTGATGAGAGCTCGAAGGTACATTTTATAAAGACGATCGGCAAGGTTGCCGCATTAAGAAAGATCTGCGAGGAATCCCCCATCGTATCCCACTGTGGGATCGGGCATACCCGCTGGGCTACCCACGGCGGCGTCACCGGCGAAAATACCCATCCGCATATCGTGGGCCGCATCACTATGATCCACAACGGGATCATTGAAAACTACCACCAGCTCACTGCCCGCTATCATCTGGAAAACAAGCTGAGATCCCAGACAGATACAGAGGTAGCCGCCGCTGTACTCAACGAGATCTACAGCGGAGATCCATTAACGGCGATCCGTGAGCTTTTAAGCCAGCTCGAGGGCTCTTACGCCTTCTGTATTATGTTTGAGGACCGTCCGGGCGAGATCTATGCGGTACGTAATGTCAGCCCGCTGGTTGCTGCCCATACCGGTTCAGGCTCTATGATCGCCTCAGACCTTACCGCTCTCCTTCCCTACTCGAAGAAATACTTTGTCGTTCCGGAGGAAAAGATCGTAAAGCTCACGGCCTACGCTGCCGTTCTCTACAGCTTAAACGGCGATAAGGAACAGCCGGAGATCCTTGAGGCCTCCTGGAATGTAGATGCCGCCATGAAGAATGGATATCCTCACTTTATGTTAAAGGAGATCCATGAACAGCCGGAGGTATTTAAAAACACTCTCCTTCCCCGCCTGACAAGAGGACTCCCGGACTTTACCGACGAAAAGATCCCGGATGAGATTCTTAAAAACATCAGTTCGATCCGTATTATTGCCTGCGGTACGGCTATGCATGCAGGAATGGTAGCGAGAGCTCTGATCGAGCCGGAGCTTCGGATCCCGGTCACGGTTTCCATCGCCTCCGAGTTCCGCTATGAGGAACCCTTTATCGACTCCTCCACCCTCACGATCGTGATCTCTCAGTCCGGTGAAACCATCGATACCCTCGCAGCGCTTCGTCTTGCAAGAGACAACGGCTCCCCCGTTATCTCTATCGTAAATGTAAAGGGATCAACGATCGCCAGAGAAAGCGATTACGTTATCTATACCCACGGCGGCCCGGAGATCGCCGTTGCCAGCACAAAAGCCTATACCGTTCAGATCGCCGCTCTTTATCTTCTGTTCTGCAAAATGGCGCTGGTTCGTGGTGTATACGACAAAGAAAAGGCTCAGGAATTTGTCAATGACCTTTTAAACTGCTCCTCTGCAATGGACGCGATGATCCGCGATAAGGAGCATATCAGCCGTATCGTAACCCACATCATCAACAGCCCGGACGCCTTCTTTATCGGCCGCGGTATGGACTATGCTTTTTCTCTCGAAGGAGCCCTCAAGTTAAAGGAGATCTCCTATATCCATGCAGAGGCATACGCCGCCGGAGAGCTTAAGCACGGTACGATCGCACTGATCACCGATCACGTTCCGGTCATCGCCATCGCTACACAAAAAAAGATATTTGCCAAGACGATGTCAAATATCCGTGAGGTAAAGGCAAGAGGTGCCTACGTCATCCTTCTTGCAGCCGAAAATGCCTCCATCGATGACGGAATTTATGATGAGCTTATCCGGATCCCGGATATGGACGACCGCTTTACAGTATTCCCGATCGCAGTCGTGCTCCAGCTGATCGCTTACTATGCATCTGTTCAGAAGGGACTTGATGTAGATCAGCCCAGAAACCTTGCAAAATCTGTTACCGTAGAATAAAGAAATAAATGACCCCGGATCCGGATACTGTTATTTACGTATTCCGAAACCGGGGTATTTTTTATTGCGTTATGTTTTACTTCTGATTACTTGTTATTTTTTTCTGTAGGCCTGCTTTTCCTCTGCAAAAGCCTTGATTATACGGATCGCGCCATCCATACCGACCTTGCTGCTGTTGATGCAAAGGTCATAGCTCTTAGAATCACCCCAGCGCTTGCTGGAATAATAGTTATAGTAACTGGCTCTCTTTTTATCCGTCTTGATCATGATATCCTTTGCCTGAGACTCACTCACCTGATAGCGTTCCATCAGTGTTTTTAACTTAACATCCTCATCTGCTGTTATAAATACGGTAACAACATTCGGAAATTCTGCCAGCGCATAATCTGCACATCTTCCGATGATCACACAGGATTCTTCTGTTGCCAGCTGCTTGATCGTATCAAACTGGGCGAGAAAGATCTTGTGGTTGATCGGCATATCCATATATGCGGAATTAGAATATCCTACGGAATAAGTATCCATAACCAGTGAATATAAAAAGCTGCTGGTCGGTTTTTCATCATGGGTTTCAAATAACTCTCTGCACAGTCCGCTCTTTTTAGCCGCGAGGTTTAAGAGCTCCTTATCATAGCATTTGATCCCTAAGCCTTCTGCCAGCTTCTGCCCGATATGTCTGCCTCCGCTGCCACATTCACGGCCAATGGTAATGATTAAATTATCACTCATATTATACAGCTCCTTTCCTTCGGCCAAATTGTACGTCTTTATGTTTATATTATATATTATTTTTCAATAATTGCAAGATATTTCGTTGTATTTTGATAACTTTTTCTATCAGCAATTTGTTATTTGTTCTTTCTCTCCTTCTCAACAGAGGTGAGAACCTTAAGTCCGTCAATGACAAGAATAATAGCAAGCACGAAGATCGGAACGATGATGACACACTGGAGGCCTTCCTTCATGATGCTGGCTGTTCCTGCTGCGAATTTCATCAAGTTTCCCTTAAAGGAAAGTACCAGAGAGGATAAGCAGGCACAGAGCATAAAGAACATCGGGAAATACAGCATCTTGTTGTTTCTTCCCTTTCTTGCCAGCCATACGGATACTCCGAGGAAGCACGGCACGGCAACCAGCTGGTTGCAGGCGCCAAATAACGGCCAGATATTTGCGTATCCGCCAATGCAGAAAACTCCGCCGAGGACAACGGTAATGATCGTAGCCACATACATATTGGAAAGCGGCTTCTGAAGCGCTGTCGGCTCTTTTCCTGCGGGGGCTGCAAAAAGTTCTTGGAACATAAAGCGTCCGAGTCTTGTACCCGTATCAAGGGATGTCAGCGCAAATGCGGAGATTGCAAGAGAAACGACGGTGTAGGTTGTGTTTCCGGCTGCCTCACCAAAGCCTAAGTTCATGAAGAACTGCTTAACTGCTGTTGCAAAAACAACAGGCGGTGTGCCGATCTTTGCGTACTGACCGTCTGCACACAGTGAGCCGACGGCGATCAGGGCAATGACTGCGAGGAAGCACTCAATAAGCATTCCGCCGTAGCCGATGAGCTTTGCATCCTTTTCATTATTTAACTGCTTTGAAGTCGTACCGGAACCGATCAGGCTGTGGAAGCCGGAGATGGCGCCGCATGCTACAGTAATAAACAGATACGGAAAGATCGTCTGACCGTTTTCTAACTTCCAGCTTGTTACCGGCTGAAGCTCCACCGTCGGGTTTGTTCCGATGATACCGATTGTTGCTGCGATGATCATAAAATAAAGCAAAAAGCTGTTTAAGTAATCACGCGGCTGCAGCAGGATCCAGACCGGAGTTACGGAGGCGATGATAATATACACGAAAACAAAGATCAGCCATATATTCTTACTAAGGTAGATCGGGAATTTTAATCCGACTGCAATACAGACTGCAAGAAGAATAACACCGACTACTGTTGAAACGATCAACGGAGCATTCTTTCTGTATACCATGAAGCCAAACAGGATCGCAAGAGGGATAAACAGCATGGAAGCGGTTGCCACCGATCCGTTTGCCTGATTAAAGACCTTCTGTCCGTCTACGATCGTATATCCGGCAAAGGTGCCCGCAACGATGTCTGCAAATGCTGCAATGACAAGTAATAATACCAGCCATGCAAATACGGTAAATAAAACCTTGCATTTATGCCCTACATTTTCCTCCAGAACCTCTCCCAGAGATTTTCCGCCATGACGGATAGAAACAACGATGGATGAATAATCCTGAACCGCACCGAAGAAGATACCTCCGATGATGATCCATAAAAGTACCGGAACCCATCCGAATACGGCAGCCTGGATCGGGCCGTTGATCGGGCCTGCACCCGCGATCGATGCAAAATGATGACCGAGAAGCACCGGGGACTTCGCCGGAATGTAGTCTACGCCATCTTCCATCGTATGTGCCGGTGTTTCTCTGGACGGGTCGATCCCCCACTGCTTGGCAAGCCAGGAACCATACGTAACATACGCAGCAAGGAAGCAAACGATAGATACAACAAGAATTACTAAACCACTCAAAATGAAACGCCTCCTCTTTCTTCTTTCCGTAATGACCTGTTCGTTTCACGAAACAGCTTTTTATAAAGCTTTTTTAAGGATGCGCCGGATCGGTTCGTATAGAGCTTTTCTCCGCTCACATCGACGACGGCCACCTTCACTTCACAAAAGCCGCGGAAGCTAAACAGATAATTACGCGCAAAATGATATTTTTTTATGCGTTTAATAATTTCTTTTTCCAGAGGAGATCCGCAAAAGAAAACAAAGGTGATATAAGTATACATGTGATCCTTCTCGGGATATTTTCTTCCGTTTCTAACCATAACAGGTTCCACATGTTCCTTTATCATCCGATCCATCTTTGCAAGATCCTCTGACTCCAAACTCTCTTTCCGAATAAAAAATACATGTTCAAAATTGTTGCTTTCCCAGAGTCTGGCTTCTCTGGATAGAACGTACTTTTCATTATGGGAAAAGAAATGACCGTGGGCGAGGCATTCCGTATCACATAAGATGTATGGTTCTTCTATGTCGTAATAAGCTCTGTAATACGGAATTAGCCTGTTGTAATATTCTTCTGCTGTCACTCCTGCACCCCCTGCTCCTTTGGA
>USQV01000090.1 GCA_900556965.1 uncultured Clostridium sp. | reverse complement strand
GCAGTTATTCGGTTATGAGCAAGTAGCGAAGCGGATTGCGAATATCCGCTTGACTTTACATGCATCCGGTATCTAATTAATACGTTGCTCTGTTATGCTACTCTACTTCTCCGCCCTTGATCTGGGGCCTTCCGAGGCTTTCCCATTTCAGATATGCGCTGATAAAGCCATCGATCCCGCCATCTAACACGCTTCCGACATTACCGCTTTCATATCCGGTCCGATGATCCTTGATCAATGTATACGGCTGGAGTACATAGGAACGGATCTGGCTTCCCCATGCAATCTCCTTGACATCACCGCGGATGTCAGAGATCTTCTCGGCATTTTCCTGCTGCTTTAACATATAAAGCTTTGCCTTCAGCATCTGCATGGCTCTTTCCTTATTCTGGAACTGAGAACGCTCATTCTGACACTGAACCACGATCCCTGTCGGGATATGAGTGATCCGGACAGCCGAAGATGTCTTGTTGATATGCTGACCGCCGGCTCCACTGGAACGATACGTATCGATCCGCAGATCCTCCGGGTTGATCTCAACATCCAGATCTTCCTCGATATCGGGCATTACATCGCAGGATACAAAGGAGGTCTGACGCTTACCATTGGAGTTGAAGGGAGAGATGCGCACTAAGCGGTGGACTCCCCTCTCTGACTTCAGATATCCGAAGACATTCTCGCCATTGATCTGCATCGTTACCCACTTGATCCCGGCTTCCTCGCCGTCAAGATAATCAAGCACTTCTACAGAATATCCCTTGCTCTCCGCCCATCTGCAATACATGCGGTACAGCATGCTGCACCAGTCACAGGATTCAGTTCCTCCGGCTCCGGCATTCAGCCTCATGATCGCATTATTGCTGTCATATTCGCCGGTCAGGAGAGTTCGCAGCCGGAGTGCTTCAAACTCCTTCGTGAACTCATCCATCATCTTCTGTATTTCCGGGATGATCGCCGGATCATTTTCCTCGTATCCCATCTCCAGCATCAGCTCAAGCTCCTCGTACTGGTTCTGGATCTTTTTAAATTCGGCAACCGTATCCTTCAGATTTTTTGCTTCTTTTACAAGTCTTGTGGACAATTCCGCATCTTCCCAGAAGCTGGGCTCCTCCATGGTTTTGTCAAGCTCATCGATCCGCCTGATCTTGGCATCCAGGTTCAGAGAATCCCTTACCTCCTGAAGTGGCTTCTCATACGCGGATAATGTATATTTAAACTGATCAAGCTCAACCATAGATTTCGTCCTCTCTTATTTGCCTGCCGGCTTTCTGCCGCAGCACTGTTTATATTTCTTTCCGGAACCGCACGGACACGGATCGTTCGGGTAGATCTTCTGCGCCGCACGTCTCTGGGGCATTCTCACTGAACTGCTGTCTTTATTGGTTCCGGTCACCTTTGCAGCCGGTTCTCTCTCTACCTTCTGCTCTACGCGGATATGGCAGAGGATCCGGACTGTGTCCTCACGGATCGCAGAAGACATCGCGTCAAACATCTCGTAAGCGCTCATCTTGTACTCTACCAACGGATCACGGTTTCCGTATGCCTGAAGACCGATTCCCTGACGAAGCTGATCCATATCATCGATATGGGACATCCATTTATTATCTACCACCTTGAGGAGGATCACACGCTCAAGCTCACGGATCTGCTCGGAATCCGGGAATTCCGCCTCTTTGGACTCATAATACTTGGTAGCAGCTTCTTTTAAGGAATGCTTTAATTCCTCCTTCTTCATTTTCCGGATCTCATCCGTAAGCTCCACCGGCTGTAACGGGATGATCGGAAGAAGAAGCTCATTTAACTCCTTGAAATTCCACTTGTCTGCGGACTGCTCGTCACCAATGGACATATCCACTGCACCTTCGACGATATCATTGATCATCTTCATGATCACGTCGCGCATATTTTCACCATTGAGGACCTGAAGACGTTCTGCGTAAACGACCTCACGCTGCTCATTCATGACCTCATCGTATTTTAACAGATTTTCACGGATTCCGTAGTTGTTTGTCTCGATCTTCTTCTGTGCCTTCTCGATCGCGCTGGAAAGCATCTTATGCTCGATCTGCTCATTTTCCGGTACACCGAGGGCATTGAACATGCTCATGAGCTTATCTGAGCCGAACAGACGCATCAGGTCATCCTCAAGGGACAGGTAGAATCTGGATTCACCCGGATCTCCCTGACGTCCGGAACGTCCGCGTAACTGGTTATCGATTCGTCTGGATTCATGACGCTCTGTACCGATGATCTTAAGTCCGCCCAGAGCCTTGGATTCGTCATCCAGTTTAATATCCGTACCACGTCCTGCCATGTTGGTGGCAATCGTAACCGCACCATGTACGCCGGCCTCAGCAACGATCTCGGCCTCCAGCTCATGGAACTTTGCATTCAGGACTTTATGAGGGATACCCCGCTTTTTGAGCATGTGGCTCAGCATTTCGGAGGTCTCGATGGTGATTGTACCTACAAGGACCGGCTGTCCCTTTTCATGGGTCTTTACGATCTCCTCCACAACTGCATGGAATTTTTCTTTCTTCGTCTTGTATACCGCATCATCCAGATCTTTACGGATCACCGGACGGTTTGTCGGGATCACGATTACGTCCATTTCGTAAATATTGCGGAATTCTCTTTCCTCTGTCTGGGCCGTACCGGTCATACCGGCCTTCTTCTGGAATTTATTAAAAAAGTTCTGGAATGTAATGGTAGCCAGAGTCTTGGATTCTCTCCTTACGTTTACATGCTCCTTGGCCTCGATCGCCTGATGAAGACCATCGGAGTAACGGCGGCCCGGCATGATACGGCCTGTAAATTCATCGACAATCAGAACCTCGTCATCCTTTACCACATAATCCTTATCGCGGAACATCAGGTAGTTGGCACGGAGGGCAAGGATGATATTATGCTGGATCTCCAGATTCTCCGGGTCTGCTAAGTTTTCAATATGGAAGAACTCCTCGACCTTTTTTACGCCCTCTGCCGTAAGGTTTACGACCTTATCTTTTTCATTTACGATAAAGTCTCCGGTCTCCTCGATCTCCTCACCCATAATGGCATTAAATTTGTTAAACTCGGCAGATTCCTCACCGCGGGTCAGCTGCCTTGCCAGAACATCACATACCTCGTAGAGCTTTGTTGATTTTCCGCTCTGGCCGGAAATAATAAGCGGAGTTCTTGCTTCATCGATAAGAACAGAGTCCACCTCGTCGATGATACAGTAGTTCAGGTCGCGGAGAACCATCTGCTCTTTATAAATGGCCATGTTGTCACGAAGATAATCAAAACCCAGCTCATTATTGGTAACGTATGTGATATCGCAATTATATGCAGCCTTTCGTTCATCTGATGTCATGGAGTTTAATACGACTCCGACCTTCAGTCCTAAAAATTCATGGACACGGCCCATCCACTCTGCGTCACGCTTTGCCAGATAGTCATTGACTGTTACGATCTGTACGCCTTTTCCTGCAAGGGCATTCAGGTAAGCCGGACAAGTGGATACCAGAGTCTTACCTTCACCTGTCTTCATCTCGGCAATACGTCCCTGATGGAGAACGACACCACCGATCAGCTGAACCGGATAATGTTCCATATTGAGGACACGCTTTGCTGCCTCTCTGACCGTAGCAAACGCCTCCGGCAGGATCGCATCCAGCGTTTCTCCGTTTTTCAGACGTTCTTTAAACTTTCTGGTCTGATCCTTCAGCTCGTCATCGCTCTTGGCCTGCATCTCCGGGCGAAGCTTTTCAATTTTATCAATAATCGGGTAAATTAACTTTAATTCCCGTTCACTGTGCGTTCCAAACACTTTCTCAACTAGATTCATTCTGCACGCTCCTAATACCTTTAACTAATTCCGTCATCCCCAAACATCTGCCGAGGATAAATATCCTATAATACAATCCTTTATATTTTATCACCTAAAAGGACTTTATTCAATCACTTCATTATTTTTTTACAATTTAGTAACATTTAATCGATAGCCCATGAATATCTCACGAAATGTCTGGGCAATGCTTTCATGGATCACCTGACGCGGTTTAAAGTGTACAAGACGGAATACTCCTTCCATTACGATCCCGTTTCCGAAGGCACAGATCACGGTTCCGAGTCCGATGGGGCTTTTAAGCGGAATACAGAGTGCCAGCACCGCTGCCAGTATAGAAATATTTACAAAGCCGATGGGAACCCGGCTCACCTTTTTTCCGATACCTACCATCAAAGCATCTCTCGGGCCGCAGCAAAGCCCGGCTTTCATATATAATGCCTGTCCGAAGCAGAGAATAACGCTCCCTGCAAACAGCAGACACAGCTTTCCAGGCAGAGAGGCCGGAACGGGAACGAATTTCCCAACGACCCACATATCTACAAAGCTTCCCACCAGAACGGCATCCAGCAGAGTCCCGATCCCGATCTTTTCTTTTAAGAGCAGGTCAACAGCCACCACCAGAAGCGCTACCGCTATACATGCCGCCCCATAAGTCGTATGGAACTGCAGAGCGAGGCCCTGATTTAAAGCCTCCCAGGGTGACATTCCAAGACTTGCCTGCATCTGGCAATACGTACCGGCTGAGCACACAAAAAGCCCGGCGGCTGCCATTAAGGTCCTGATCCCTCTGTCCTTTAGGACATTCTGTTTGTTTTTCATTTTTTATACCCCTCTTACATTATAATGCACGATCTATTTTCTGCCTGTAACAGTCCATTTTCTATCATATCGAATTCATTGCTTTTGTCAATAGATTCGCCAAACAAACCCGTGCATTTCGGAAGAATGCATGATGGAATTCCGTGTTCGGCTGTCATAAATTATTGTAAACCAGCAAATTGCACAAACCATACATTCGATTTTTTTCTTATCCACTTTATCCACAATTATCCACATGGATCCTGTTGAAAATTGTCCACTCCAATAAATGCCAAATTTATCGCAAAAACCAGTTATACACAGAGTTATCCACATTATCCACAATTTTTCCCCGGTTATTAACCTCGAAACCGACAATCTTCTTTTTTTCTGATCTTTGTACACATCTTATAAAATTCAATATTTCGACGGAAACTGACACAAAAACCATTGACAAATGCGGAAGCCTGTCGATAGAAAACTATCGTAGTAAAGCGGACATTCGCAATCCGCTTCGCTACTTGCTCATGAACGCAGTCGCT
>USQV01000089.1 GCA_900556965.1 uncultured Clostridium sp. | reverse complement strand
TGCTGATAAAATTATCCTTTGGAACAAGGGATAAAAAGCTCATTACGCAGGCCACTACAGTCCCGAACACCGTAGCCAAGGCCGCTCCGGCGATCCCGAGTCTGGGAAAGCCGAGATTTCCCTGAATCAGAAGGTAGTTTCCGATCATATTCACCACATTGGACGTTACGTTTGTCCTCATTGCGATCTTTGTATTTCCCGCTCCCCGCTGACACGCATTGATCGCCATCGACAGGATATTGAACATCATTCCGCCCATGATGATCCGGTAGTACAGGACGGCACTTTCTAAGGTATCCCCGTTTGCTCCGCAGAACCGGATGATCGGCTCTGCAAAGGTAACTGCCGCCACACTTATCAGCGTACCTGCTGCCAGAACAAACACAAGGATCATTAAAAGCACCTGATTTGCCCCATATCGGTCCTTTTCTCCGCGCCTTCTGGCTACCAGAGCCGATACCGATACGTTTGCGGCAATAAAAATGCAGAGTCCGATGAACTTTGGCTGTGTCGTCAGACCCACCGCAGCTACCGCATAAGCTCCCATCGAGCTGACCATCAGGGAATCCACAAGGCTGGCCAATGCAATGAAAAATGATTCCATCACTGCGGGCCATGCCATCTGAAATGCTGTATGATACCCCTGTTTGCTCCCTCCCATGAGCTTTTTTAACCTAGAAACGCCTTCTTCCATTCTGTCATCTCCCTATTCTTCCAAGCCCCAGACTTCCCGCGATCTCCTTTTTAAAATCAAGAACCGCGGTCTTTAGTTCCATGATCCGCTCTGTTGTCATTCTGCTTAGCGGAGCAGATATGCTGATGGCATATACCGGCTCCTTATGATAATCGCAGAGGCTTACGGCAATACAGCGGACTCCCTCCTCATTTTCCTCGTCATCGATCGCGTAGCCGTCCTGTCTGACCTTTCTTAAATGCTCCATCAGCTCCTCGAAGGAGGTGATCGTCCGCGGCGTCAGTCTCACGATCTCCGACTCCTCCCATATTTCTCTTATTTTTTCATCCGGAAGCTCCGCTAAGAGTGCTTTTCCGACCCCGGAGCAATACAGCGGGATCCTGCTTCCGACTCTGGATACCATACGGATAGAGCCTACATTAAACTCCACTTTATCGATATAAACAGCCTCCGTCCCCTCTCGCCGGACAAGGTGGACTGTCTCGCCTACCTGCTCGGACAGCTTTTTCAACGCGGGGTGGATCATTTCCGCCATATCATTCTGCTCTAATATCCTGCTCCCGATCTGAAGAAACTTCAGCGACAGAAAATATTTTAAAGAGCCTTCCTCCTGACGGATATATCCCATGTGCTGCAGGGATGCGACCAGCCGGTGTACCGTGCTTTTATGAAATCCCAGTCGATTGCTCAGATCCATGATGCCCATCGGCCCGTTTTCCGCAAGAAGTTCAATGACCTGAAACAGCTTTTCCGCAACCTGTATCGGATTTTTACCTTCGTCTTCCATCTTAACTTAAAACCTTTCTTTCATCCGCGTCTATTTTTTTCCGTCAGCTCTCACTGCCTAGAATCTCATTTTCTTTGCCATCTCGACAAATTCCCAGTTTGTCTTTGTCTTTGAGAACAGATCGAGGATCTTCTCTACTGCCTCCTCCGGTTTTAAGGAATTGGTGGCCTTTCGGATCGTGTCCACAGCCTCTGCCTCATCCCGGGTAAGGAGCAGGTCATCCCGCCTTGTTCCGGACTTCAGGATATCGATAGCCGGGAAAATCCTCTTTTCCGAAAGCTTTCTATCGAGAACAAGCTCCATATTGCCGGTTCCCTTAAATTCCTCGTAGATCACATCGTCCATACGGCTTCCGGTATCCACAAGGGCTGTTGCCAGTATCGTAAGGCTTCCGCCCTCTCTCATATTTCTTGCCGCACCGAAGAACCGCTTCGGCATGTGGAGTGCCGCCGGATCGAGACCGCCGGAAAGAGTACGTCCACTGGGCGGTACCACCAGATTATAGGCTCTGGCAAGGCGGGTAATGCTGTCTAAAAGGATCATTACATCCCGACCGTGCTCCACGAGGCGCTTTGCACGCTCGATGACCATCTCGGAAACTCTCTTGTGGCGGTCAGGAAGCTCATCAAAGGTAGAGTAGATGACCTCCACGTTCGGGCCGACAACCGATTCCTTGATATCTGTAACCTCCTCCGGGCGTTCATCGATCAGAAGGATGATGAGGTGCATGTCCGGATAGTTGGTAGTGACTGCCTTGGCCACCTGCTTTAACAGTGTTGTCTTACCTGCCTTGGGCGGAGAAACAATCATTCCTCGCTGTCCGTTTCCGATGGGGGCAAGAAGCTCCATCACGCGCATCGCGGTTGTATTTCTTCCGTTTTTTACCTCCAGATGAAGCCGTCTGTTTGGGAAGATCGGGGTCAGATCTTCAAAATTAGGACGTCTCTCCGCTATATGGGTCGGATAACCGTTGATGGAGGTCACATAAAGAAGGGCGGCAAATTTTTCCGTTGCTCCCTTTACCCGGCGGCTTCCGCGCACCATATCTCCGGTCTTCATATTAAAACGACGGATCTGGGAGGGCGCCACATAGACATCATTTTCTCCCGGAAGGAAATTCGCGCAGCGGATAAAGCCGAAACCGTCCGGCATTACCTCTAAGATGCCGTATGCTTCGATCCCGCTGTCCAACTCCTGCAGATCGTTTCTCGGATCACTCCGTACCTCGGATCTTGCCTCCATGCGCGTATCTGTCCGTGCCTCTGGTCTCTGCTCGGATCTTGCCTCGCCTCTTGTTTCCGTCCGTTCTTCCGTTCTTTGCTCAGGCCGTGATCCCATTCTTGTGCCCGGTCTTGCTTCTGTTCTTGTTTCGGTCCTTGCTTCGGTTCTCGGTTCGGTTCTTGCTTCGGTTCTTGGCTCCGGCCTTTCGTCCGGTCGTGTCGACGGCTGAGGCTCTTTAACGTCTGTGGAGCTTTCCGCCATCTCGCACAGCCTGTCTACCAGCTCCGATTTTCTGAGTCCGCTTACGTTCCTGATATTCTGGCTTTTTGCAAGCTCTCTAAGTTGTGCTAAAGGCAATGTCTGTAATTTTTCACGCATATACGATCTCCTTATAATTGCTCTGTGATTGTCATATTTCAATGGGGATTGTGAAGATTTTGTCAGATATCTATAGACAGGATCTGATGAAGCGGATATTTGCGATCCGCTTCACTGCTTGTATTAATTATAACCCATATTTTTTCTCTTGAAAAGAGGAATTTATCTATATTCCTTCCCCTCAGCCCGGATGCGATCCATATAGGAACGGATCTGTTTTTCATATCCGTTCTCGGTAGGAAAATAGAATTTCTCATTCTCCATACCATCCGGTAGGTACTGCTGTTCTACATAATGGTTCGGATAATCATGGGCGTATTTATACCCGAGGCCATGGCCGAGCTTCTCTGCCCCTTTGTAATGCTTATCCTGCAGATGAGCCGGTACCGGCGGAGTCTTTCTTGCCTTTACCGCTTCCATTGCCTTTAAGATCCCTTCATAGGCGGCATTGCTTTTCGGTGCGGTGGCCACGTATGTCACGGCTTCCGCTAACGGGATCCTGCCCTCCGGAAGCCCGATCCGTTCCACAGCCTGGGCCGCGCTTACCGCCACGGTCAAGGCATTGGGATCTGCATTTCCGACATCCTCTGCCGCACAGATAATGATCCTTCTGGCAATAAATTTAACGTCTTCACCGGCATACAGCATCCGAGCCAGATAATAAAGAGCGGCATCCGGGTCGGAGCCCCGCATGCTCTTAATAAAGGCAGAAACCGTATCGTAATGATTATCCCCGTCCTTGTCGTAACGCACCGCCCGTTTCTGGATACACTCCGCTGCGACCTCCGTTGTAATGTGGATCCTTCCGTCCTCTGACGGATCTGTAGTCAAAACCCCCAGCTCCACTGCGTTTAAGGCCGCCCGGGCATCTCCGTTTGCCACATCCGCAAGAAATGCTGCCGCCTCCTCCGTAATATCTGCCCGGTACATTCCCATTCCTTTTTTCTCATCATATACGGCCCGAAGGATCAGCTCCTTGATATCCTGTGCATCTAAGGGCTTCAGCTCAAAGATCCGGGATCTGGATAAAAGAGCGTTGTTTACCTCAAAATAAGGATTTTCCGTTGTCGCTCCGATCAACGTCACCGTTCCGTCCTCCACATACGGAAGCAGATAATCCTGCTGGCTTTTATTAAAGCGGTGTATCTCATCCACAAAGAGGATCGTCTTCTTTCCGTACATTCCCAGTGCGTCCTTGGCTTCCTTGACGGCATCCTCCATATCCTTTTTTCCGGCTGTTGTCGCATTGATCTGCTCAAATCTCGCACTCGTTGTTCCGGCTATGACCTTTGCCAGGGTTGTTTTTCCCGTTCCCGGCGGGCCGTAAAAGATCATCGAAAACAACCGGCCCTGTTCAATACAGCGCCGGATCACCTGTCCTGGCCCGATTAAATGCTGCTGTCCGATCACCTCGTCCAAAGTTTCCGGCCGCATCCGAAAGGCTAACGGCTGCTTCATGCGATCAACTCCTTTGTATATTTCTCCGCCTCGGAGATGATCCTTTCGGGGCTCTCGCCGACGTGGAATTCTCCGTTTTCATAAAGTATCCTGCCGTCCACCATGGTCATGCATACGTCGCTGCCCTGCGCGCTGTAACAAAGCATGGCAAGAGGATCGAAGGCGGGGAGAAGATGGGGCTTGTTGAAATCCAGCGCAATGATGTCCGCCCTGTTGCCTACCTTGATTCCGCCGCAGTCGGTTCTGCCCTGAATTTTAGCACCGTTGAGGGTGGCCATCCTGACCGTATCATTGGGATTCATTATGGTTGGATCCTGATTGTAGCCGTTGTGCACTACGGAGCAAAGGTGCAGCTCCTCCAGCATGTTCAGGTTGTTGTTGCTGGCTGCGCCATCGGTGCCGAGGCCGACGTTGAGCCCCTCTTTCAGCATATGCTGCACCCGGGCAAAGCCGCTTCCGAGCTTAAGGTTGCTGGTAGGGCAGTGTACGGGAGACACGCCGCATTCCTTCATCAGCGCTATATCCTCATCCGTTACCCATACGCAGTGGGCGGCAAGGGTGGGGCTGTCAAACGCACCCAGCTCGTAGAACCAGCGGGCCGGGGTCTTGCCGTATTTTTCTATGCAGGCATCGTGCTCGGCCTTTGTCTCGGACAGGTGTATATGC